>JAFULN010000049.1 GCA_017473335.1 Erysipelotrichaceae bacterium | reverse complement strand
TATTACTGTTCGTACAGTTTTTAGAAAGATTAAAAAAATGAAAAATAATTTATAATTTGTGTCACATTTTAGTATTTCTCACTGGCTATATAGTGAAGTGGTATAGAAAGCCTTCACTATATAGCTCTTTGAAAATTGAATTACAGCTATCCTATACATCTTTTATGTATGAGCTAATGACAAATGCGCCGAGACCATGGTATGCATGTAGCGATTTCTCATTTGATCATAAAACATGTTGCAAATGTTTGCCAAGACTACATAGAAGGAATAATGATACACTCGCAAGTCGATTTCGTGAGATACCACGGAGGGGTGAAATTCCCGTGATGAGTATGCAAAACTCAATAGGATAGTATTCCCTTCTGCTTCGGGTTATCAGGGATAAATAGAAGCAACGATTCATAATACTGACCAGGCAAAAAATGATTGCCTGGTATACATAGAAAGGAGATATTAACATTGATAATACATCGAGGAGATATTTTTATCGCTGATTTAGATTCATCTATCGGATCTGAACAAGGCGGAATAAGACCTGTTCTAATACTTCAAAATAACACAGGCAACAAACACAGTCCCACAACGATAGTAGCGTCTATTACTGGAAGAATAGACACCAAAACACATATTCCTACCCATTATTATCTACCCGTCTCTTCAGGTCTTAAAATGCGTTCTATGGTCATGCTTGAACAAATCAGAGTAATTGATAAGTCACGCCTTCAACGAAAAATTGGGTATGTTCCAGAAAGATTTATGCGTATTATTAATAAAAAAATAGAAATAAGCCTAGGAATAAGAAGTAGATATCCTAGAGATATTTCTAGATAAAAGATGAAATAGTTCTTTTTTTATAAGCATAAAGTGAAATAAGGAGGAAGAATATGGGTATTCAATTCGACTATTCAGTAAATATGGGCGAAAATGTCATTTCATCACAGTTAACCCATGGAGACTTAACTGTGAATTTATTCTTTAGTGACACAGATGAATCTATACAGTCAAAACTTATTCATCTTGTGCAAAATCAAAATTAACAGATTTGTTTTATCTATCATTTCATATTACGATTTTTACGTAATATGGTGAAAGGAGGAAAATGAGTTACCGTTTAAGCAATAGTTATTATAGACCTTACAATCCATTTAAGTATTGGAACGCAGCAATTTATATTCGTTTATCTAAGGAAGATTTAGAAAAGGCAAAGCACATTAAGGATTTCAGCAATTCAGTTGAAAACCAGCTGAACATGCTAAAATCATATGTGGAACAGCACAATGATTTGAAACTTATTGACATCTATATAGATGACGGAATGACTGGAACAGATATTCAAAGAGATGAATTCCAACGATTATTAAAGGATGTAGAGAACGGAAAAGTGAATTGCATTGTTTTTAAAGATCTCTCACGTTTATCACGTAATTATTACGAATCAGGCTATTTGATAGACTGTTTCTTTGTTGAACATGATGTACGTATTATAAGCTTGTCTAATCCAAGTATAGATAGTTATGAAAGACCTGAATCAATCGCAAATATTTCAGTCCCAATCACGAATGTCATCAATGATAATTACTGCAGAGAAACATCGATTAAAATCCGAGATGTTTTATCATTCAAAAAATCAAAAGGATTATTTTCTTCTGCATATTGTCCGTATGGTTATAAGAAATCAAGCGAAAACAAAAATTATCTGATTATAGATGAACCTGCGGCAGAAATTGTGCGTCAAATCTACACTTGGTATATTACTGAAGAATACAGCATTTGTGGGATAGCAAGAAAACTAAATGAATTAAATGTCCCATGTCCTACAAAATACCGTTGGCTTAATGGTTCCAAATATCAAAATCCTCAATCAAAAGGTTTTGATCCCATTTGGACTACAACAACAGTCGCTGACATTTTAAAAAACCAAGCTTATCTAGGACATGCTGTCCAAGGAAAGCAAAAAGTGAAAAGCTATAAAATTCATAAACAAGTTCGAATACCAGAAGAAGAATGGATTATTGTAAAAAACTGTTTTGACCCTATCATTTCAGAAGAAGCATTTAACAAGGCTCAACATCTAAAAACTTTGAGACAGAGAATTCCTAAAAGTAACAAAAGAAGTCTTCTTAGCGGACTAGTAAAATGTGCAGATTGTGGTCATTCAATGAACAGACAAACCAACGGAAAATATAGCTATTATATTTGCTCAACATATAAACATGCACGTCATCTCTGCACTTCCAAACGCATAAGCTGCAGAGATTTAGAGGATGTTGTATTAGCTTCTATACAATCGCAGATAGAAATAGCTGTTGAAATCAAAGAAATCATTGATGCAGCAAAGAAGAATAACACGGCATATAGAATTAACCGTTTTCAGGAACAAGCATTGGACATGAAAACGAAGGAACTTCAATTAGAAGAAAAGATTGTACATGATTTATATCCGGACTGGAAAAGAGGATTCATTTCAGAATCACAATTCAAAAGACTCAACCAAGAATCACAGGAAAAAATCACAAGACTGAAAGAAGAAATTGCAGAATTGTCAAAAGAATCTTTTTCAGAAGATAGAAACGCCAAGCAATCCGTGCTCATTGATGAACTCATCAAGTATAGAAATATTAAAACTCTCACAAGAGATATCGTAATTGCATTGATTGATAGAATTATGATCCATGACAACAAAATTATTGACATTCAGTTCACTTTTAAGAACACTCTCAGTGAAATGAAGACCGAAATCACTCAAAATATTCAGTAAATTTTATCCTTATGTAGTCGGATGGACATAACCCCATACACCTAGACTTCTGGCAGTATTGTATATTCGATTGCGCTGTGTCTGTGAAAGACGCTGTCCAACATCAAAAGATACCCCTGCATAGTGCTGTGACTGAAGTCCATGTCCACCTTCCCATATGCGTTTAAAGGCATATCCTACTGGAATTGGTGCTCCATATGTTCTTCTAGTTGTATTCCATGCTTCCATTGCAGTAGTCGTTGTCCAAAGTACAGAAGCATTGCTGGAACCACGGAATTCTCTAACCAGTAATGTTCTGTCATATGAATAAGGCATTGGATCATTTTCGCCTCTAACAAAAGTAAACATCTGATTGCTGGCAGGGTCATATACAAAGATTTTTGCCATCTGACTTCCCCCTTTCCCTATCAATTTATTCACTTTAATGATTTCCATCTCCACAAATGACACTCTTTTTCAACTTTTGAATACAATAATTTTGAAAGGAAGGATAACTATGAGTGAATTAAAAATGACATTGAATCAAATGAAACAGGAAACAAGAAAAGCTTTTGAAGATGGCTATGACAATCCTGAAGACATGAGTGGATGTACAAATGAAGCTGGTCAGGAATTTGTCTGCTGCGGGTCTGATTGTGATCAATGCAGTGGAAACAATGAATGTTTCAATGACTGCTCATGTGAGACATCAGAAAATACATGTACTTTCGCAGCTTGTCCCAACGATCATTTAGAAAGCTGTATTTATGAAAAACGCTGGGAAATGAGTGAACATACTGCACCGCAAAGCATCACAGATGAACTGGGTACTACAACTCAATACATTAAAGTCATTCGAATCACCAAACACTATCGAACAAATGAAAACCCACAATAATGTGGGTTATTTTTGATGTTGAAGTGCTGCTACAACATAATCTCTTGTCTGATCAACTGTCATATCCAAGACTGTACCAATTTCCTGATATAGTACTTTTTCAGCTTCCTTAAAATAATTATTATCAACTGCACCTATTTTTTTATTCTGATCCAAACGTTCCTGATTTCTAAGATATGTTGTCTTGATAATTGCCACTAAATCTTCTAGTGTTGGTTTTTTCATACGTGCTTTATAGTCATTTTCAATCATACGATTGTTTCCATCAATCACAGGAATTTCAGGAATTCTTTGAATCAGTGCTTCAATTTCGTCTTTGGTACTAAGTTTTCTCAAATATCCCATTTTATTAGAGGCAGGTACCTGAATTTTTAATGATCCATCATCATTTTGTGATGGAACCAGCACAAAAAATGTATCCTCTTTCGATGAACCTTTTCTAATTTCTGAAATACGATAAATGTCTTTGCGATAGACCACAACTTCATTCACTTTATACATTCTAATCCCCCTTTAAAACAGAAAGAGCGGCAGTTCAACTGGTCTTACGCCCATTTCATGCCGCTCGTTGCTTATTAATTATATCATTTTTTTAAACGTTTGTGTGCCCACGGATTTTATTCTCTTGATTGTTTAATGGTCTTGTTCAATCCAACCGCTGACCAGCCAGTTACTGCACCAATCATCATTGTTTCAACAGTAAAGCTATTGGATACAAAAGGTGCTAAAACAGCAGGCATCAGCATTCTGCTTATTATTTCAATCATTGCGTAAAGCATCTTCAATCAAACTCTGGTGATACTGGTCTTTTATTTTTCTGGCGGGTACTCCTGCCATCACACTATAAGGTTCAACATCTTTCGTAACAACTGCACCAGCACCAATAATACTGTGATGTCCTATCTTAATTCCTTCTAAAATAACAGCATTTGCCCCTAGCAGCACATCATCTTCAATGATTACCGGATGATGACTGACAGGCTCCATCATACCTGCTATGACTGCACCAGCTCCTACATGACATCTTTTACCAATCAGTGCACCTGAGCCAACGACAGCGTTCATATCAATCATGGTTCTGCTTCCAATACGCGCACCAGTATTGATTACTGCACCCATAAGAATGACTGCATTTTCTTCTATAGATGCTCCTTTGCGAATCAATGCCCCTGGTTCAATTCTAGCATTCAATTTCAAAATATCTTCTAATCCTAAAGCACTATGATGACTGATTCCTTCAAACAATACACTCTTGACTTTTAACTTTGATAATTCTGTTTTCACTTTATCATAATCATCAATCATAATCTGATCATAGACAGCTAATTCAGTTTCAGGATGTTTTTGTGTCTGAATGTAAGCTTTCACACGAGATTCTCTTTGAGCATTCTGTACCAGGTATACCAGTTCATTAGACATTTGCTAAACCTCGTATCACAATGGATTCTTTCATGCTTTGATGTGAACCCTTTTGAATCAGACACTCAAAAGGTTCTTCTTTTAAAACCTGAATATGATTTACACTCATTGGTGTTGTAATATCGAATTCTTTTTTATGATGCTGCTGAAACAGGAAACTTGCAACACAAGCAAGTTCTCTTTGACTCAATGAAATATCCAATCCTTGTGCTGAAAAAGAAAGACAGTGGTACCCAAAGACTGCCAATACTCTTGAACATCCCTGTGCACAAAGCTCTTTTGCCAAATATGGATAATCTATCTGTGAAACATAGGGCATCACAGCGTAATCTTCTGTACCCATTTTAATCATCTGATACGGTATCTGCATTCCAACCACCTCGGTACACAGTGTATGACATCTATCCCATAAAATGAGTCGAAAAAAGTGAAATCCGAAGATTTCACTGATTAGTTATTTGTTCAAGACGTTCCAGTTCAGCCTGTGCTGCAATTTCATTCAAAATAGCTTTCATAATTACTTCCATGTCACTGCCAGAAGAATAATCAGCAGCTGCAGTAAAATTTACACGATTTTCTTTGACCAGCTGTAGTGCGCCTTTTTTATGTTTCTTATTGTCTGTATTATAAACTGCAATACTATGTCCACCGTACTCTTTTACCAGTTTCATGCAAGGTACATCTGTTAATCCATCACCTACATATATCATTCTAGTAAATGGTATCGGACGATCTTCCTGAGGCACATAATGATTGAGCTGGGCATCCTCACTTTCAGAAAGAACCTGTTTATTAATACGGAAGATATACTGTGTCTTGGTTGTATAGTTAACAACCAGTGCAGGCCACTTGGCAACACCATTTTCATCATAATAATAGCGACATGCGTAAATCTTTCTAAATTTATCCGCAATCGATGTCCCTTCAATGATTTCTGTTAATCCAGATGAAATAATATAGTGTTCTATTTCAAGTCCTAACTGTCTTCCTGCTTCATTGATTCTATCAAACCAGTCCTCTAACCCTGGATACAACAACACATCTTTCCCTAACGCCACAAAATCAGATCTGCGAATAGGCTGCTGTGCAGCATCAGCTTTTTTCAGCATCATATACATATAAGCCAAAATAGAATCCATCTGATTACTGTTTTTCAGTACATTGACTTCTTCCCAGAATTTTTTTGGATTTTTAAATCCAAGTGCAGGTATAAAGCTAAATTCCTGCATATCTTTTAAAGACAATGTTTTATCAAAATCATACATCAATGCTACTTTGATCATATCGTTCACCTCGACTCTATTATACACAATTCCTCAAAGAAATCAGAATCATTTTTAAAGCTTTCTATTTGTGATATACTGAATAAAATGGAGGTTTTACTATGAAGTCATGGCTTGAAGGGAAAGTTATCAGCTGTCTTGGCGACAGCATTACACAGGGTGTTGGAAATAATGATATCAGCTGGACACATTATCTAACAGAAATGCTTCCAGTCAAAAGAATCAATAATTATGGCATTGCAGGAACACGAATCACAAGAGGCGCTGGTTGGGATCAGGCATTTGTAGATCGTTATAGATTAATGGATCCAGAATCAGATATTATCATCGTGTGGGGAGGTATCAATGACTGCAACCATGCACTTCCATTAGGAGATATCACATCATACAGCCCTGAAACATTCTACGGGGCGCTGAATCTGATTGCAGATGGTCTTCAGAAAAAGTATCCATTAGCAGATATCTTGTTTATTACACCAATGAAAGCCAATGGGTTTAAGGGATATCGTCACTGGAGTACAAAAAGTGAATCAGGTGTTAATCTTTTAGATTATCGTCAGGCTATTTTAGATGTATGTCAAAATCATAGTATAATGGTTTTAGATTTATTTAATGAAAGTGGTATTACACCTGATATCCCAGAAATTAAAGAACGTCTGCTTCCAGATGGACTACATCCTTCAAAAGAAGGTTATCTTCGTATTGCAAGAAAAATTGCGAATGTCTTGTTGTATAAAATGTAAACGAGTTCAAACTGAACTCGTTTTTTATCGTATGAAATTAGTATGCACTTTTTTCTCAGGTGACACAGGAAATTCAATGCCTTTTTCTTTCCCTGCTTCAATGCATTTCAGCATCCAAGCCATATTTCTCGCTAAAGTACGCATAATCTGCATCCCTTCTAAATCCTGAAGCACTTCTACACGAGTATTTCCATGAACCATGTTCCAATACTGTGAAGAAACAATAGGCATCTGATTAATTGTGAAATACTTGTTCAGCTGATCTAATGTTGCGGTTGATCCTGCACGGCGGCACGATGCAATTGCAGCACCTGGTTTTCCTTTAAAATACTTTGCCCCACAATAAAAAACACGATCTAAAAATGAAGTGATTGCTCCTGATGCACTTGCATAGTGCACTGGTGAACCAAAGATGAATCCATCTGCTTCTTTTGCCTTTTCTACAAATTCATTGACCCCATCATTTCGAAAGCACTTTCCTGTTTTACTGCAGGCTTCACAATCAATGCATCCGGCAACTGGCTGATTGCCAACCCAAACAATTTCACTGTCGATTCCTTCGAATTTTAATACTCTTGCGATTTCTTCTAATGCTGTTGCAATACATCCTTGTGGATGTGGACCACCATTCAACAACAAGACTTTCATACTATCACGCTCCTGTCTCTATTATACTTGGATGAGTTTAAAATGTGCATTAAAAAGATGAAAACCTGCGAAAATCGCAGGTTATTTGATTTTATCAATGGTTTCTTGACGAATCGCATCTCTTAAACGTTGTGTAACTTCAAAGTGGTTGGCGTTCTTTTCTCCATGATGAAGCTGAAGTTCTACTTCATGATCTTCCCACGTGCTTAAATCAGCTAAATTATGCTGATCAACTGCTTCTATTTGATCCAATGCCTTGTACAGTTTTGCCTCATCGGTTTCTAAAGCTTCCATTTCCTGATACAGCTGACTCATTTCTGACGCATAAGGCTCAGGAAGAGAGCGTACCCATCCATTCAACAAATCTGCTTCTGTTTCTCTATCTTTGGAAGTTTTATTGAACACTGGAATATCTCCTGTAATTACTTCACCTAAATCATGAATCAGACACATGGTAATGACTTTGTTCATATCCAGATGTTCAAATTCATCTTTCATAAAATAAGCCATCAGTGCTAAACGCCAGCTGTGTTCAGCAGTACTTTCATGTCGTCCATTGGAAGTATAGCTGTGACGCATGACATTTTTCAGTTTTTCTGCAAAATGTACAATTTCCAAATATTTTGAAATTTCCATTTATTTTGCCTCCCAATTCATGATACCAGACTCTTTTATCCAGATTGGTGTTTCTTTTTCCCAAGATGCTTCTGAATGATCCTGATTAGGATAAAGATGACATGAAACATCTGCACGTCCTCTTAATGCACCTGCAAGTCTGAGATTGGCCTCTGAAAGAGTTGCCAGCGCCTGTTTGGTACGCACTTCATTAGCACCCCAGCTGATATAAAAGAAAGTATCTGGATGAACAGGACCAGAAACATCCCTCATTAAAGGTTTCATCATATGCTTGTGATGAGGAGAAACACAAATTGCCTTAGAAAATGTTTCACTTTCCGTTGCCCCAATAAACAGTGCCATAAGACCCCCCATAGAGCTTCCACCAATGGCAGTATGTTCACGATCAGGAATTGTTGGATATTTTGAATCGATATAAGGCTTCAGTTCATCCACAATCCAGCGTGTCAATTCTTTTCCTGATGCAGTCACTTTTCCAAGTTCTTTATCATTAAAATTGTAAGGTGAGAATTCACACAATCTTAAGTTTCCTTTGTGATTGCATTCAAGTCCCACAACAATCACCGGCAAACGCTTTTCATCAAGATATTTTTTTAATCCCCAGCTTTTACCATAAGTTGCATCTTTATCATTGAACAGATTATGTCCATCAAACATATAGATAACTCCACATCTTTGTCCCTTTTTTACACAGGCAGGCAAATATATGTGCAGTCTTCTTTTTTCATTGTATGGTGTAATCAGTACTTTTTCTTTTTTAATCATGAAAATTCCTCCTTAAGAAAGGAAGGAATGCGAAAACGCATTCCTTATCAAACAGTTAATCCAGATTCAGACTCTTCAAGAAATAAGGGAACTGAATCTTCCACCAAGGCCAGTCATGATTCACATCATAACCCCAGAAATCACACCATGCTGGAATTTGAAGACGTTCAAACTCAGTTTTAAGAATAGCAGTATCCTCAATGGATTCACTTTCCCAAGCTCCCTGACCACAGCACAGAATAATTCTGCATTTTCTATACTGTTCCAAAACACTATGATTCCATGGCATTCCTTTCATAAAATCAGTTGGTGAATTGAAATAGATGCGAGAATCATGATAGTTAGGGAAGAAGTAAGAAGCATGATATACTCCACTCAGTCCAATCACTGTATCAAAGATATCAGGTCGACGCAAAAGGAAGTTCAGCGCATGAGTTGCCCCCATTGAACATCCTGTTGTCATTACCTTACCCCAGTAGTCTTCACCAGAAGTTTCATTGTGGATTTCATAAACACGAGGGATGAACTCATCGCAGATATAGCGTATGTAGTTTTCTTGCTGACCGATACGCCAGCCTTCATCACCTTTTGCAGTCCAGCTGTTCCAGTCATTGCCATCCACGCAGAACAGCTGCAGTTTTCCTGCTTCAATAAATTCTTTGCAGCATTCAACCATACCGAAATTTTCAAAGTCAAAGAAACGGCCATCCTGAGCAGGGAAAACCACACACGGCTTACCTGCATGTCCATAAACTCTGAATTCCATATCACGGTTCAGATTTGTGCTGTATTCCTTATAATAGGCAGTATGCATTCAAACTCTCCTTCATTACACATATTTTTCGCAGACATTCTTTACAAATGGCATGATTTCTTCTTTTGTTTCAAATCTAGCCATCATCAGCCAGTCACCCATTGCACCAGACAAGACTGCAGGAACTCTCTGATTCATCACCAGATAATCCTTATACCAAGATGCAACTTCATCTGTTGTATGTTCATACTGATGATCATCACGACGTGCTGCATAAACCACATAATACTTCTTGTTTTGTGTATCCACACGTGCTTCATCGTAACAAACCATGTTTGCCCATACTTTAAACACATCAATATCACTAGAATAGTTCATCATATCCGGAGTAGGTCCTCCTGGTGAACGCATATTCACTTCAAGACCTAAAATATCCCCCTTCTTGCCAAGCCCTTCCTTGTCTTCACGAAGACGGAAATATTCACAGTGGAAGAAACGACTGTTTGTTGGGAATGCTTTGATCACTCTGCGACCAACATCCTTTAAATCTTCAGGAATTTCACGTTCATTCCAGTAATAAACATCCAGATTATCATTCACGGCGTCCATAATTGGAACTGGGAACACATGATGAGTTTCCAAAATAACATTACGGTTAGAATCCGCAATACCATCATAAGAAATCAAATCACCATTGATAAATTCTTCCATAATCATCTGAGTAATCTGTGGCTCATTATAGAATGCTTCTAAATCTGCATCATTCTTGATTTTCCATGTACGCGCAGCGCCAACACCATTATCTGGTTTTACGATAACAGGATAGCCTACTTTTTCAATAAACTTCTTGCCTTCTTCCAGAGTTGTAGTCAAATGATAACGCGCAACAGGAACACCTGCTTTTTCATAGAAAGCTTTCATTTCACTCTTATATTTGATAAAACTAATCTGATCTTCTTTAATACCTGTATTGATATTAAAATCAGTTCTCAAACGTGCATCTTTTTCCAGCCAGTATTCATTATTTGATTCCAGCCAGTCAATCTTACCGTATTTCCATGCAAAAAATGCTACTGCACGATAGACTTCATCATAGTTTTCAAGGCTGTTCACCTTAAAGTATTCTGTCATTGCATTTTTCAATTCTGGTGCAAGGGCATCATAAGGTTCGTCACCTACACCAAGTACATTTGCGCCGTTTTCTTTTAAACCTTTACAATAATTATAGTAATTTCTAGGGAAATTTGGAGAGATAAATACGAAATTCATAAAACTGCCCCCTTTATAAGGATTATATTTTCATTTTAAGTGATTATATCATTTTCACCATAAAATCTCAATAAATCCCAAACCTTTATCTCAATTTAAAAGGGTTTCAAACTGAAACCCTAAAATCCAAGCATCAAACCAATCACTCGAATGACAAAAGCTGCAAGCCAGGCAACAGCACATTGTCCAAATACAACGCCCAAAGCCCATTTTCCACCTAATTCACGTTTAATTGCAGAAACAGCTGCAACACATGGAGTATAAAGCAGACAGAACACAAGAAGTGATGCTGCAGCCACAGGAGAAATCGCCATCAGCAGCGCTTCTGTACTTCCAAATAAGACAGATAATGTTGATACAACACTTTCTTTTGCCATAAATCCAGTGATCAGTGCTGTTGAAATACGCCAGTCATTCAGTCCTAGTGGTGCTAAAACAGGTGAAATCACTCCTGCTGTCATTGCCAGAAGAGAATCCTGAGAATTAGAAACCAAAGAGAAGGTTACATCTAGATTCTGAAGAGCCCAAATCACAATGGTTGCCACATAAATGACTGTAAAGGCACGCTGAAGGAAATCTTTTGCCTTCTCCCAAAGCAATTGCGCTACATTTTTAAATCCAGGCATACGATAGTTTGGCAGCTCCATCACAAACGGTACTGCTTCACCAGTAAACAAAGTATTTTTAAAGATTAGCGCAGTCATTATCGCCATAACGATGCCTAAAACGTACAATCCAATCATAATCAGTGCCTGATAGTTTGGAAAAAAAGCGTCGACAAAAAACGCATAAATTGGAAGTTTTGCAGAACAGCTCATAAATGAGGTCAACAAGATGGTCATTTTACGGTCACGTTCAGAAGGCAGTGTACGGCTTGCCATAACACCAGGCACTGTACAGCCAAAGCCAATCAGAAGCGGTACAATACTACGTCCAGACAAACCAATCTTTCTTAACAATTTATCTAGCACAAAGGCAACACGCGCCATATATCCGCTATCTTCTAACATCGACAAGAAAAAGAACATTGTAATGATAATCGGTAAAAATCCAATCACAGATCCTACCCCGTTGAACACCCCATCAATCACCAATGAATGCAGCACTTCATTGACACCTGCTGCACTCATCCAGCCATCTACTGCTGAAGTCATTGCATCAATCCCCATTGAGAGCAGTTCTTCTAAGAAAGACCCTATCACATTAAAGCTTAAATAGAAGACAGCACCCATAATCGCAATAAATGCAGGAATCGCTGTATACTTGCCTGTTAAAATCTGATCCAGTTTTTGGGAACGCAAATGCTCAAGGCTTTCCTGAGGTTTAACTACGGTTTGACTGCATACTTTTTCAATAAAGCTAAAACGCATATCAGCCATTGCAGCAGCACGGTCTAATCCTCTTTCTTTTTCCATTTGAACTATAATATGTTCAACCATTTCTTTTTCATTTTGATCCAGCTGAAGCATCTGTAAAATCATCTGATCGCCTTCAATGATCTTGCTGGCAGCAAAACGTACAGGAAGATCTGCAGCTTCACAGTGGTCTACAATCAAATGCATTATGGCATGCATGCAGCGATGAAGTGCACCACCCTTTTCAGCCATACCGCAAAAATCAATTTTTTCAGGTTTCTCCTGATACTGCGCCACATGTATCGCATGAGAAATAACTTCTCCTACACCTTCATTTTTAGATGCAGAAATTGGAATGACAGGAATCCCCAGCATCTGTTCCATCAAATTAACATCAACAGACCCATTGTTTTTACGAACTTCATCCATCATGTTCAGTGCTAAAACCATTGGTACATCCAATTCCAAAAGCTGCATCGTCAAATATAGATTTCGTTCAATGTTGGTCGCATCTACAATATTAATGATACCTTTTGGTTTTTCATTTAAAATAAACTGTCTTGTCACAAGTTCTTCACTTGAATAAGGAGACATTGAATAAATACCTGGCAAATCCGTTACCAGTGTATTCTCTGTCCCTCTGATTTTTCCATCTTTACGATCTACAGTAACTCCTGGAAAATTCCCCACATGCTGAGAAGATCCTGTCAGCTGATTAAACAGTGTCGTTTTCCCGCTGTTTTGATTTCCAGCCAATGCAAAAGTCAGAAGTGTTCCTTTAGGAAGAGGATGTTCATTCTCTTTTTCATGATATCTTCCACCTTCTCCATAACCTGGATGTTCCATTTTCTTTTCTTTTGCTGATCTTTTTTGAATCTTTTTGTCTTTAATCTCTTCGATTTCAATCTGAGCTGCATCATCCAATCGGAGTGTCAACTCATATCCATGGATTCTCAGTTCCATTGGATCTCCCATAGGTGCATATTTCATCAGCGTTACTTCAGCACCAGGAATAATACCCATATCTAAAAAATGCTGACGAAGTGCTCCTGATCCACCTACTTTTAGCACCTTTGCACTTTTTCCAATGCCTAATTCTCTTAAATTCACGAAGTTCCCTTCTTTCATAACATTAGCCACATCTAACAAATTGATTATATCACTCATCATCCTACAGTAAAGAATTTTGTCATTATTTGTATATTTTCATCACACTTGCACAACATCCATGATAAAAACATGTATAATAATCATCAGTTTGGAGGAGTTACTATGAGAAAAAATCTCAAATTATTCGCATTGCTTATCATCGTGCTTTTTATCTATGCTGGCTGTGGAATCGCAATCAATCATTATGGAGGAAGTCTATATCTGTCTTGGCTGTTTTGGAATCTTTTTCTAGCTGTACTTCCTGTATTCTTTGCACTTGGGGCACAGATGCTTCTTCACTGGAATCTTTTTACGATTGGACTCAGTGTCCTCTGGCTGCTGTTTCTTCCTAATGCCTGTTATATGGTCACTGATTTGATTTATCTGGATTCATCATCCTTTGTAGGTTCACAGGACATCTACCTGCAAAATCTATCTGCATGGATTGAATTGTTTTATATTGCGTCAGGCGTTTTCTTTGCCATGGTTTCAGGCTTATTTTCAACCTATCTGATTACACAAAAGCTGCATTTCAAATCTTATTTGCTGCGTCTTCTTTGGATTGTGCTGATAAGTTTACTTTGTGGGTATGGTGTCTACATCGGAAGATTTCTTCGATTGAACAGCTGGGATATCCTTCATCCATTCTCACTGTTTCAAAAACTCTTAGAAAACATCAATGCTTTTACAATCATCTTCACATGCATGATTGCAGTCTTCTATTTTACTGCCTATATCATCTTTGAAACAATGATGACTTCACATCATGAAAATCAGTCAATCGGGTAGTATTTCTACCCGATTTCTTTTACAATAGAATCATGAAAAACAACATCTCATTAACGATTGCTTCAACAGGTCATTTTCTGATTGATTTCAGCTGTGCTTATGTCGTCCTATCTCGACTTCATGAAAGTACATCTGCTGCACAGATTCTGATTATTTATAATTTTATGGCATTTGCGATGCAGATGCCTTTTGGTATCATTGCGGATGCCTACCCTCAGTTCAAATGGTCAATCTTAGGTACATTTCTGGTGATTGCATCTTTGTTTCCGTGGCCATTAATAGTTACAGTATTATTGATTGGATTAGGTAATTCATTATATCATCTAGGTGAAGGAAAACCAATATTAGACCATTTACATGGTTCAAGTGCATTGGGAATCTTTGTAGCACCTGGTGCTTATGGAATTACATTAGGTACAATGCTGGCAAATTCATCTTTATCTTTATCATGGCTATTAGGGTTTGCATTGTTAGTACTTTGTGTTCTGCTTATGAAAATTAACTATGAAGGTGAACCAGATACACCATCAAAAATATCCTCGAAATGCTTAATTGCAGGATTGTTTATCGTCGTGATTCTTCGTTCCTTCGCAGGATTCACATGGTCTTTGCCATGGAAAAGTGAACATCTTCTTCTTTTGACAACAGCAGTTGTCTTTGGCAAGGCAATGGGTGGTATTATGGCAGATTGGATAGGTTCTAAAAAAGCAGCACTTCTATCTTTATTTCTTTCATTTCTTCTCTTTACTGGTGCAGAACATATGTTATTAGGACTATTAAGTGTTTTCTTTTTCAACATGACGATGCCTATCTGTCTAAAAGAAATCACACTGGAAATGAAAAATGCCAGTGGATATGCATTTGGGCTTTTAACTTTCGCATTATTTCTAGGATATATTCCTACCGTACTAGGCATCACTACAGTTTCTAAACCTATAACACTGCTTCTAATCTTCATTTCTTTTCTAATGATGTGCTTATTAAGAGGAAAACAACATGATTAAAGCACTGATTTTTTCACTTGTCATGACATGGATTTTAGAGCTTGGATTTGCCTGGTGCATGAAAATCAGAGACAAAGAAGAAATGAAACTTGTTCTGCTTGTCAACTTCATTACCAATCCAGTTGTTGTCTGCTTGTACTGGATGTTATATCTAAGTGTAGATGTCACTCTATTAACTATTATTTTAGAAGTCTCTGCCGTTTTTGTTGAAGCGCTCTATTATCACAAGTTTTCTAAACAAATTGCACATCCACTCTTGTTTTCAGTACTCATCAATGCCTTTTCTTATCTAACAGGTGTACTGATACAATGGATATAAAGGAGGAACTTATGAAAAACTATGTACTTAGCTTTATCTTCTTTACTGTGTTACTGATGACACCAATTCATGCAGATGTGATCGGTAATCCTTTGATTTGGATGCTTTATAGTCCACCTCTATTGATTTTACTTATTGTCGGCGTTTGTCTTGTGAGTATACTGTTAAGAAAAATTCTGACTAAGAAAGGAGAAGACCAATGAAAAAACTCATTTGTTTATGTCTGCTTCTGTTTCTTTTTCCTCTCCATATTCAGGCCGATGTCATTGCAGAGCCTTGGGGCGATGAATTTTATATAGATCACCAAGAGGAAATGACTATTGAATATCGCTATTATGAAACAACTTCTGAAATCAATATTATGGAAAGTCCTGTTTCTGATATCGTCAAAGGTAAAGTGGAAACAGGTCGTATCATTCATGTGGAATTCCTTTATACAGATGAACAGGGGACTCTTTGGGGCATGCAGGTATTAAGGAATGATAAAGGTGCATGGTTTAAAATGGAGCATCTGAAACCTGTAAAAGGTCACAATGATTTTATCAATGAACATCCTGAACTCATAGAAATTGAAAAGACAAGAAGCTTTGACGAAGATGGATGGATTACACTCTACAGATATCCAGGATCATCCATCATCAACAGCAGTTTTGAGGCCAAATGGACAAGAGATGACAAATATCCTTTGACTTATACTTATGAGTATACGGATGAACAGGGAAATCTTTGGATTTATGTTCCTTTCTTTGAACATAACGAAGGGTGGATTAATACATCTGAACCACTGAAAACTGAATATCAATATAATACATCCACTGAATTGAATCCAGATGGATCTCCTATTTCAACACTAGTACCTGAATCAAGTGCTGAATCTGAAACTCAAACACCGAATGAAAATGATGTCACAGATGAGACGGTAGAAACTGAAGATGGTTCTTTGGATGAATATATTGAAAACAATCATCATGAAACACTCATTGCAGTTCTTGTTGTTTCAGTATGTTTATTAACTGGAATTCTGGCGTGGATTCAGTATCGTAGAAAGTGTGATGCACATGTATAAAAAATGGATTTATCTTATCTTTTCTCTACTTCTTCTCATTCATCCTGTAACTCTTTTAGCCGATGTACTGATTGAGCCTGAAGATAGTTTCTATCGCACACATGCAGATGAGTGCACTTCTGAAAGAAAATATTATGAAGCTAGTACATCTGTATCTATTCTAAGCAGTCCTAATGATAAAAAGGGATATAGTACTGCTCCATCAGGAAGTGTCTTTTATATCAGCTGGATATATACAAATAAACAGGGGAATCAATGGGGACTTTTTGATGGTGTAGAAGTCAGTTACTGGGTCAAGATGGATGATCTTTTTCCAGTTTATTCACACGCTGAATTCAGTGTTGAACATGCGTCTGAAATCATGGATAAAGACATGACTTTTAATCCTGATAAAAAAGGATACGTATGTCTATATGAATATCCAGGAAGTACTTGGATCAGTGATATTTTAGATACTGAATGGATTTCACCTGATTCCTTTACAGTGCATCAAATTTATGTTGATGAACAAGGACATCACTGGGGTTATATGCCTTATTATATGCAGCACAATGGATGGATTGATCTGGATGATGCCATCGTTGAAAGTGAACCTGAAAGAAATGCCCCTGTCATTTTTGTTCCAGATGAAAAACCTGCTTCACTGCCTTTGATTGGAATCATCGTGATTGCAGTATGTACATTAACAGGTACTTTGTACTTTATAACTCATAAGAAGAAATAGTTAAACTGCATTCATGCAGTTTTTCTTTTTTTGCCAAAATGTAAGTTGCCTTTCCAGTTTTTTCATGATAAATTTAGCTTTCAAGAGGAAGGTGATGAAATGACACATATTTTATTATTTATTGGAATTGTCATGATTGCCTGCATCATGATGCAGCGAATAACCGCAAAACTATCTATCCCCTCACTTCTAGTCTTCCTAGTTTTAGGGATGATGTTTGGAGTGGATGGTTTGTTTAAAATTTCTTTTGATAACTATCAAATGTCAGATGTTATCTGTTCTGCATGTCTTATCTTCATCATGTTTTATGGAGGATTTGGGACAAGCTTTAAAGCTGCTAAACCTGTACTGATTCGCTCTGCTTCACTTGCGAGTGTTGGAGTTCTGTTAACAGCTGCATTTACAGGTGCATTTGTTCACTTTGTATTAAAGTTGGACTGGCTTCAGAGCTTGTTGATTGGATCTGTCATTGCCTCTACAGATGCTGCATCTGTATTTGGTATTTTAAGAAGCAGGAATCTAAACTTAAAAGACAATACAGCTTCTCTTTTAGAAGTTGAATCCGGTTCCAATGACCCTGTTTCCTATATGCTGACAGTTGTCCTTTGTACACTCATGAGTGGGCAAGAAATCTCTGTCTTTGTACTGTTATTTAAACAGATTGTCTTTGGTTTTTTACTAGGACTTGTCTTTGGAAAAACTGCATCAAAACTGATGAAATCAGGACACATTCATTCTGAAGGAAGTACAATCTTTGTATTAGCTATTGTTCTTTTGACCTATGCAGCTTCTGCGTTGATGGGTGGAAATGGATATTTAAGTGTCTATATCTGTGGTATTTTGATGGGAAATACAAGAATCAAAAACAAGCGACAGCTGGTTCAGTTCTTTGATACACTCACTTCCATGGCACAGATGATGATTTTCTTCTTGTTAGGACTTTTGGTAACTCCTTCTGAATTACCTGAAGTATTTGTACCTGCACTGATTATCATGGTCTTTTTGACACTGATTGGACGTCCTCTTGCTGTATTGATGACATTAATTCCATTTGGTACTACTGTACAGCAGGTTGGTCTAGTAAGCTGGTCTGGACTTAGAGGCGTGGCATCTATTGTATTTGCGATTACTATAGTGCTTAGTGATTCAGTTCTCAGCTATAATATCTTTAATCTGGTCTTTTGTATCGTCTTGTTATCTATTTCTATCCAAGGTACTTTACTTCCTAAAGTTGCACAAAAGCTGAATATGATTGATGATACAAATGATGTACTGAAAACCTTTACAGATTATGAAGAAGAAAGTAACATTCGATTCATTAAGATTCATGTTAATAACAATCACTCATGGATATCTAAACCTATTTGTGAATTACCTATTCCAAAAGAATTCCTGATTGTACTGATTCTTAGAAATGGTAAAGAATTAGTGCCTAATGGTTCTACTATCGTTGAAGAAGGTGATTTAATGGTAATTGCTGCACAGGAATTCAGTGACCGTCAAAACCTTTCTATGCAGGAAATCATTATCGATAAAAATCATAGCTGGGTAAATCTGTCGCTCAAACAGATTACATTGGATGAAGGTTCCTTAGTTATTATGATCAAAAGAAATGAAACGACTGTTATTCCTGGTGGTGAAACAGTTATTCTTCCAGAAGATACATTAGTCATCGCAAAACACTAAAATGCTCGCAAACGCGAGCATTTCTCTATTTTATATAGAATACTCATACCTTTATTATGAAAAGAAGTTTGAAGTCTTCGTTTTTCTGATGTATAATGATTCACTGTTGAAAGAAGGTGAAATCATGAAAAAACAAGTTAAACATATTTTGTTATTGCTATGTGGAAGCTGTATTTTAGCATTTGGAATGTTTAATATTCATGATCAGGCTAAAATCACAGAAGGTGGTGTTTTAGGGCTTATCCTTTTGTTTCAGGCATGGTTTTCAATTTCACCAAGCATCATCGGTCCAGTTTTAGATGGACTATGTTATTTAACCGGATGGAAAGTCTTAGGATTTCAGTTTCTAAAAAATGCGATTTTTGCTAGCTGTGGATTTTCTTTCTTCTATTCAGTCTTTGAACATTTAGGTCCTGTCTTTCCACAAATCAAAGATTTCCCACTTTTGGCATCTATCTTAGGAGCATGCTTTGTTGGCGTGGGGGTTGGACTTGTTGTGCGTCAGGGAGGTGCCTGCGGAGGTGATGATGCCATCGCATTGACATTCTCCAAACTGCTGAACTGCAAGATATCACAAGTTTATTTTGTCACAGATATGACAGTGCTGCTGTTTTCACTTACATATATTCCATTTATCAATATCTTTTATTCCTTGTTGTCTGTGATGCTCTCATCATGGATTATTGAGAAAATGCAGAAAGGGTCTTAAATTAGACCCTTTTCATTTTGATATTTAATTAAAGCTGCTTTGATTCTTTCTAAAGCATCAAAGACTTTTTGATTGTCACGATATACACCTAATACAATTCTTAGATGTCCTTCTCCGCCTGGTCCATAGTTGATACCATCATTGATGGATACTTTTGCCTCCTTAACCAGATAAGAGACAATCTCTGAAGAATTTCCTAACCTAGAAACATTGACCCATGCCAGAAATCCAGATTCTGGAAGAGCCATTGATACATTTGGAATAGAGTTGATGATTTCATAGGCTTTATGACGTCGTACTTCAAAGGCATCTTCAAACTCTTTCATATAGGATGGATCGTCCAGAGCAGCCATTACTGCACGCTGACATGCTGTATTGGTTGCGCCTAAAACACTTACTGCATTGGCATACATTGAATCCATAATGACATCACTTGCGACAATGTACCCTACTCTAAATCCGCTTAATCCCATGCCTTTAGAAAATGAGAATACAGATACTGTTCTTTCAAACATACCCTCCATTGAGGCAGGAGTAATGAACTCATTTTCATAAGTATAATCTTCAAATGCCTGATCACACACTAAAATCAAATCATATTTAATACAGATTTCACGCAGTGCTTCCAATGAAGATTTGTTATAGACTGTAGTTGTTGGATTATTTGGATGAGTTAATATAATCATCTTTGTCTTATCTGTGACATACTTTTCAAGAAGCTCAGCACTCATCTGATAACCCTCTTCTTCACTCAGTGGTACAGTCACTTTCTTTCCACCCATAATATCTACACTTAAGTAATTATTGGCATAGCTAGGTGAAGGAATCAGCACTTCATCACCCTCTTCAATAAAAGGAAGAATTGAGAAGTATAACCCTGAATCTGAACCAGGGGCAATTAAAATATTTCTAGATGGATCCACATCCAGATGATTCTTTTCTTTCAGTTTGACAGCTAACTTCTGCTTCAGCTCAAAAGAGCCAATAGGTGCAGTATAGTGTGCTGCTGATGGGGCTTCAATTTCAGCAATCATAGCCTTTTTTACATGTTCAGGCAAAGAATAATCAGGCATAAATGGATCAGCCCAACCCATTAACGCAATTCCCTGCTTTTCCATTTCCTGATAAGAATTTCCTACATCAGCTTTTTCTACTTCCGCAAACAAGCCACCTTCAGCTTTACGGAATGCTTCAATCATTTTATGTTTCATATTGTAAATCTCCTATATATAACTATAATGATTTCAAAACAAGAAATCAATGAGCACTTCATTTCTGAAGTGCTCATTTCATTTTTTAGTCATTTTCAATTAAACCAGTATAGAGCTGATAGTAAGTACCCTTTTTGGCAATCAAATCATTATGATTGCCTCGTTCAATAATACGTCCATGATCCATCACCATGATTGCATTAGAATTTTTAATCGTTGATAAACGATGTGCAATAACAAATGTAGTGCGTCCATGCATCAGCTTATCCATGCCTTCCTGTACCAGCTTTTCAGTACGAGAGTCAATCGAAGATGTTGCTTCATCAAGAATCAATACAGGAGGATTCGCTAAAGCAGCACGTGCAATGGACAACAGCTGACGCTGTCCCTGAGACAAAGATGAACCATCACGAGTCAGCATCGTATCATAACCATTTTCAAGATGTTTAATAAATGAATGAGCATTCGCAAGCTTTGCAGCTGCAATGACTTCTTCACGTGTTGCATCAGGCTTTCCATAACGAATGTTCTCTTCAATTGTTCCTGTAAACAAGTGTGTATCCTGTAATACCATTCCTAAAGAACGTCTTAAATCATCTTTCTTAATCAGTTTAACATCAATGCCATCATAAGTAATCATACCCTTTTGTACATCATAGAAACGATTAATCAGATTTGTCATTGTCGTTTTACCAGCACCTGTTGCCCCAACAAACGCAAGCTTCTGACCCGGTTCTGCATACAAGTCAATGTCATGAAGTACTGTTTTTCCTTCAACATAGGCAAAGTCTACACCATGGAAGCGAACATCACCTTTCAGTTCAACTAAATCAATAGAACCATCTTCATGCAGATGCTTCCATGCCCATTTTCCAGTTACTTCTTCAACTTCATTAAACTGTCCATTTTCTTCTGTCACATTCACCAGTGTTACTTTTCCTTTATCCACTTCAGGTGTCTGATCCAGTAGACCAAAAACACGTTCTGCACCAGCCATCGCCATAATCACGGAGTTCATCTGCTGAGAAATCTGATTCAAAGGCATATTGAATGAACGATTTAAAGCCAAGAAAGAAGCCAGTGAGCCAAGTGTTAGACCACCAATCCCATTAAGTGCTAAAAATCCACCAACAAAAGCACAAAGAACATAAGAAATATTTCCAAGGTTCCCATTGATCGGACCCATGATGTTGGCGTACTTATTAGCTTTATACGCTGCATCACAAAGTGCATCATTGATTTCTACAAAGCGTTCATTGGCCTTTTCTTCATACGTAAAGACCTTGACAACCTTTGCGCCTTCCATCATTTCTTCGATAAATCCGTTTTCAATTCCCAGACGTTTCTGCTGAGCTGCAAAATATTTTCCTGATTTACGCATAATAAACTGTGCAGCTACCTGCATAAGTCCTGCCATCAAAAGTGTTACCAGTGTCAAAGGAACACTCATGAATACCATCGACGCAAAAACTGAAACAACTGTAATCAGTGAATTGATAAACTGTGGAATACTCTGTGCAATGACCTGACGCAACGTATCAATGTCATTTGTGTAAATAGACATGATGTCCCCATGTGCATTGGTATCAAAATATTGGATAGGAAGTGTTTCCATGTGAGTGAACAATTCATTTCTCAAATCGTTCAATGTCCCCTGAGAAATCACATTTAAAATCAAATGATAAATAAAATTAGCACAGACCCCTGTTAAATAAATACATGCCATTGTCATCAACGCCTTCAACAAAGGTGCAAAATCAGCAACATCCTGAATCAGCATTGGTGAAATATAATCATCAATTAAAGATTTCATGAAAATCGAAGATGAAACAGATGCCAAAGAAGTAATCACAATGCCAATTAAGACAATCAGATAATGCCAGCGATAACGCTTCAGCACATAACTCATTAAACGTCCCAGTACTTTGATATCCAGTTTACGTCCATCCGTACCTACGCCTCTAGGTCTTTTACTCATCGTCTTCATCTCCTTTCTTCTGTGTACTCCATACTTCCTGATAAATCGCATTAGATTTCAACAGTTCTTTATGAGTACCTACACCATCAATACGTCCATCTTCCATGACAAAAATACGGTCTGCATCCTGCAAAGATGAAATACGCTGAGAAATAATAATCTTTGTTGTTTCTGGCAGATATTCTCTTAAGCTATTACGAATCAGCTGATCTGTACGAGTATCTACTGCACTGGTTGAATCATCCAGAATCAGTACTTTTGGTTTCTTCAACAAAGCACGCGCAATACACAAGCGCTGTTTCTGCCCCCCAGAAACATTTGTACCCCCTGTTCAATATGCGTATCATATTTATCTGGGAAACTTTGAATAAAGTCATCTGCACAAGCCAATTTACAAGCTTCTATCATTTCTTCATCCGTTGCATGTTCATCACCCCATCTGAGATTCTCTTTGATACTTCCAGAAAACAGAACATTTTTCTGAAGTACCATCGCAACAGAATCACGAAGTGTTTTTAAATCATACTCACGAACATCAACACCGCCAACTTTCACACAACCCTTATCCACATCATAAAGACGAGGAATCATAGCCATCATCGTTGATTTTGATGAACCTGTTGGACCAATAATACCAATGGTTTCACCAGATTCAATCTTTAAATGAATATCTGTTAACACCTGCTTCTCTTCACCCTTAGCATAGCCAAAACATACACCTTCAAATTCAATGGAACCATCCTTCACTTCCATCACAGGATGTTCAGGATTTGTAATATCTGGCTTTTCCTCCAAGATTTCAACAATACGCTGTGCAGAAGCCATTGACATGGTCAGCATGACAAAAATCATTGAAAGCATCATCAGTGAAGACAAAATATTCATTGTATACGTAAACAAGCTCATCAATTCACCTGTAGTTAACTGTGAACCTACCACAAGTTTAGCCCCAAGCCAGCTTAGAAGCAGCATGCATGAATACATTGTCAGCTGCATCACTGGGTTATTAAACACCAAAATATTCTCTGCCTTAAGGAACATTTTCTTTAAATTCTCTGATGCCTTACGGAATTTATCAGTTTCTTCTTTTTCTTTGACAAAGGATTTCACAACACGAATGTTTGTTACATTTTCCTGAACACTGCTGTTAAGATCATCGTATTTTCTAAATGTTTCTCTAAATGTCGGATGTGCTTTCATTGAAATAATCATCAGCACTGTTCCTAGAAAAATCCCTGCAATCAAAAAAATCGTTGCCATGTTTGGATTAATATAAATCGTCATGCAGACTGCAACAATCAACATTAATGGACTTCTTACACACATGCGAATCACCATCTGAAAAGCCATCTGTACACGAGAAGCATCTGTTGTCATACGTGTTACTAATCCAGAAGTTGAAAATTTATCTATATTTGAAAAACTAAATTTTTGAATAGACTTAAACATAGCTTCTCTTATATTTTTCACAAAACCACTGGATGCATAAGCCGCATGATATCCACTCATCGTACCACAAAACAAAGAGGCAAATGCACAGACAATCATTAAAGACCCATACTTTAAAATTTCTGACATATTTCCTGCCTCAACACCCTTATCAATAATAAATGACATTAAAAATGGAAGCATGAGTTCTAAAGTGACTTCACCCACCATAAACAAAGGTGCCAATAGTGAAGACTTCTTATACTGTTTAACTTCCTGCAGCAATCTTTTAATCATTGAAATCGTCTCCTTCCATTAAATTCTTTTTTATCTGATCCATCACTCGATAAAATACTTCTAAATCATCTGAAGAAATATCTTTAGAAAGTGTCTTTTCCATCTGTTCAATGTCTCTGCACATTCTTTCAGATAAATCTCTAGCTTTCTGAGTCACAACTAGTTTCTTTAAACGCTTGTCTTTTTCAACTGAAACTCGTTCAATGTAACCATCTCTTTCCAATACATTTAATATTTCAGTTGCAGTAGAACGCCTGATATTTAACTCTTTTTCTAAGTCTTTCTGATAGACTTCATCAGATTCATGCTTCTGTAAAAAATGCAGTGTACGTGTCTGTACAAAAGTCAAAGTATCACCATGAGCTGCACGATGTTTTTCAACACGATGATGAATCATACGCTGAATCACTCTTAGTTCATAACCAATTTCACGTTTTTTCTTATCTTTTTCACAACACTTCAAGCTATCACCTCGTTCGTTAGCACACTAACAATTATACACTGAATCAATTGTTAGTCAACGAACAATCTTCCATTTCACATAAAATTCAAAAAGGAATCTTTACGATTCCTTTTCAACTAAAATACCTAATAAAACAAATCTTCCATCCGCAATATCATAGCTGCAAGTAGAAAGAGTAATGATGTGATCACTCACATCTGGAGTAATCTCACTTTCAAATGCAGAACGTTCCTTTGAATTGTTTAACCACACTTCAAAATCAGTGTCATTCATAAAGTCTAATGTCCAGCAGTCATTCAATGCATCTGTAACATAACCTGCAAAAAAATGAATTTCATATCTGGCATCTAATGTCACCAAATATCCAACAGGACGTTCTTCAGCGTATTCTTGTCTTTCATAATCTTCAACATTGCCAAACATGGTCTTGTTTTTCATATGATGACCATACAAAATAGAATGTCTATCAGTAAAAGAAGAATCATTTTCAGCATCTAAAAAGATTGTCCCTGAATTCCCCCATTTACGATCAAACAGACGTTTTAGATAATAATCATTGTTGGTGGTCTGTACTATAGGATAATTCACATTTGTATCAGGAATGTAGATCCAGCCAATACAATCTTTATTGATAGAAAGCAGCGAATCAAAATCAACGACTGGAAAAGGATCTTTCTGAATAGTTTGTTCCTGAGTCTGAACAGATTCAGGAACACTAACATACTGATTCAGTTCTTCATTCGCTTTTTTCTCTTGTTCATAAACTCTGATTTCAGAATACATCATCCATGCAGAAAATAGAAAAACCCCCACAAGAAGAAATAAGACAACATAGTAAAGAACAGCTTTGAGTTTCTTTTTCATCTTATTCCAATTCCTTTTCAAATTCTGAAAGCTTACGAACTGTATCCGCAATAGGAAGACCCATCACTGTATAAAAGTCACCATGGATACCTTTTACTAAAAGAGCACCTTTCCCTTGAATACCATAGGCTCCGGCTTTATCCATTGGCTCATTTGTATCAATATACCAGTCAATCAGTGTATCATTCAGCTCATAAAATTCTACTTCAGCAGTATTGATCCATGTGAGTTCATGTTCACCACAACAAATTGCACAAGATGTCATGACTTCATGTGTGCGTCCAGACAAGCTCTTCAGCATTCTTTTCGCATCTTCTCTGTCTTTTGGCTTCCCCAAAATCACATCATCCATAACAACCGTTGTATCAGCCCCTAAAACAATACAGCCAGGATAATCCTTCTCTGCAGCACGTGCTTTATTCAATGCTAATCTTCTTAATTCATCACGCAATGGCTTCAAACTGTCCAATGTCTCATCAATATCAGATGCATGAGAGATAAAAGTAAGTTCTGCCAGCTCCAGCAGTTCTTTTCTTCGTGGTGACTGGCTCGCAAGAATCAGTTGACGTTTCATTCATGATCTCCTTTGTTCATATCAAAAATAACTTTCATTCCTTTGTATGCCAAATCAGGATCATATTCATCAATCAAACCAGCTTCTTTCTCAAACACACGTCCAAGACCACCTGTTGCGATGACATAAAAATCTCCCAGTTCTTCTCTCATTTTTCTTACAATGTATTCTACTTGACCAATATAGCCATACACAATTCCAGCCTGCATACCACTCACTGTATTTTTTGCCAAAATAGAAGCAGGCTTCTTAATTTCAACTTCTGGAAGCTTTGCAGTTTCAGAAGACAATGCTCTGGCTGTAATTTCAAGACCTGGAGAAATCACAGTATATTCAAATACACCATCTTGAGAAACATAATCATATGTCGTTGCAGTACCAAAATCAATCACCAGACATGATTTTTTGGCAATGTGATGCACATAGGCAGCATTCACAATACGGTCAGCGCCCACCGCTTTTGGATTTTCAGTTCTGATTTCAATACCCGTCTTTAATTCAGGGCCAATAATCATTGGTTCCACTTTTAAATATTTGCGAACTGCATTGGTTAATGAATACATAATCTTTGGTACTACACTTGAAATAATTACATCATTAATTTCTGCAAGATCAATATTTCTCAGCTTTAAAAGTGATGAAATACATAATCCAAATTCATCTGATGTACGTGGTGTCTTTGTGGTTAAGCGAAATGTTCCAATCAAATCATCTTTTTTGAACACTCCCATTGAAATATGTGTGTTTCCTGCATCAATTGTTAGAAGCATAAGTTTCTCCTGTCAATTTCTTTAAAATCTCTAACGCTGTCTGTTCCTTTGACATCAGCGGTAAACGAACGATTCCCTTAGGGGAAATCAGTGTCATTACATTAGTATCAGTGGCAAATCCAGCCCCTTTGACAAACAAATTGTTGGCCGCAATCAAATCAAGATTCTTCTTTATCAGCTTTTCGGTCGCATAGCTTTCCAAATTTTCAGTTTCCATCGCAAATCCACAAAGCAGCTGATGTTTCTTACGTTTTCCACACTCTTTTAGAATATCTGTTGTACGCTTCAGTGGAATGAATAAATCATCATCGCTTTTCTTCACTTTCTGATCATAGACAACAGCAGGAGTATAATCGCTCACTGCAGCAGCCATCACTACAATATCCATTTCATCAAAATGACTTAAGACTATTTCTTCTAATGAAGATGCAGATGTAAATGGAATCACATGATCAATGGTCTTTGGAATAAATTCTTTTGTATTGCAGACCAGTGTTACTTCAGCACCTAATCGCTTTGCCACCTTAGCTACCGCCAAACCCATCTTTCCAGTGGATGGATTGGAAAGTGTACGTACTGGATCAACATGTTCTACCGTTGCCCCTGCACTTACAAGCAGTTTCTTTCCAGCTAAAAACTTATTTTTTACAAGTGCACATTCAATGGCCTCTTCCATTTCAGCCACATCTGCAAGTCTTCCTTTTCCTACATCTTTGCACGCAAGAACTCCTGTTTCAGAATCCACAAACATCATGCCATACTTCTGACATGTTTTTATATTATCTTGAGTAATTGGATTTTCCAGCATATGCGTATTCATTGCAGGACAGATAATTTTAGGACATTCTGCAGCCAAAAACGTTGTTGTCAGCATATCATCTGCCAAACCATGTGCAGCTTTGGCAATAAAGTTTGCAGACGCTGGTGCTACCACAAAACAATCCGCTTTCTGAGCCAATGAAATATGCTGAACATCATATTCAAAATTACGGTCAAAGGTATCTACACTAACACGATTGTGTGAAATTGTTTCAAAACTCAAAGGAGTTACAAATTCAGTCGCATTCTTCGTCATAATGACATGAACTTCATATCCTTTTTTAATCAGATTGCTGACAAGCTGAAGTGATTTATATGCAGCAATCCCTCCAGTTACTCCAATCACAATACAAGGTTTCATCATCATCCCTGCCTTTCATCAGACACTTTTTATCTTTTTTATTATACACTATTTTGATGATACTTCAAAAGAAACACATACTATCTACAGGAGGTCAATTATGAAAAAACTCATTTTATCCATTCTCTTGTTTCTGAGTGGATGTGTCATTAAAGAACCTGTTGCAGTTGCAATTACTGATGATATTCCTGATTTTACTGTCTATGATGGTCAGCTCAATCCAGAAAACTATCTTGCATATTCTTCTGAAAAAATTGCCTGGGGAATTGGACCTGCAAAACAAGAAAATCTTCAGCCGCAAGACTGTATTGATGCACAGATGAAATATCAGAACTACTCCAGTCAATTTCTTATCTCTGATCAAAAAGAAATCCTGCTGACCTTTGATAATGGCTATGAAAATGGAAATACATCTTCTATTTTAGACACATTAAAGAAACATGATGTTCACGCAATCTTCTTTATCACAAGTCAATATGCACGTGAAAATGCAGATCTAGTCCAAAGAATGATTGATGAAGGTCACACTATTGGTAATCATTCATGGCACCATTACAGCTTCCCTGAACTATCTACCGAAAATCTCATCACAGAAATTATGTCTTTGCATAACTATATGATTGAACACTTTCAATACAACATGACTGCAATTCGACCTCCTAAAGGTGAATTCTCTGAACGTACTTTAGCAATATGTAAGGATTTAGGATATACAACTTATATGTGGTCGTATGCCTACTATGACTACAACGTCAATGATCAGCCTACTGAAGCAGAAGCTTTCAACAAATTAGTCACAAATCTTCATCCAGGAGAAATCCTGCTTCTTCATGCAGTATCTAGTACCAATATGAATATTTTAGATGAATTCATCGATGAAACACTCAATAAAGGATATACTTTTGTGCATTAACTCAAAGAAGTGCATTTACTGCACTTCTTTATTTTTCTTTTCTATCTTATCAACTGTTTTTTTCTGATAATGCTTACGCTCATTGTTTTTTAGTCTATAAATTCTAAACAATACACCATTGTCAGTATTTTCAGCTTCAACCTTATAATTGTATGTTGTCACCACTCGATAAACAATACTCAAACCCAATCCAAATTTACCATCTGTTCCTTTTTCATAAGGTCTAAACAGTTTCTTCAGTCGCTCTTCACTCATTAATGGGCCATCATTGGAAATTTCAAGCTCATCTTCATTAAGTGTAATCACAATTTCAGATTTTGCATAACGAATCGCATTATCTAACAGATTTTCTACCACAATACGCCAAGGTTCTTCTTCACCATGAAAATACACTGGATTCAGTACCGTTGTAATATTGATATCTTGTTTAACAACACGCATTGACAAGATAACTTTGTTGATAACATCTGCCATGTCCAATGTCTTGCCATCAGGTGCAATATCCTGCAGATATCCCATTTTATTAAGAACCAGCAGGCTGTACACTTTCTTCTCCAAACGTTCCGCATGTTCAATAATTACATCAACACTCTTTTCCAAAGAGTCATACGGATAAATACCATCTTTGATACTTTCCGCATAGGACTTAATAGTTGCAATAGGAGTTTTCAAGTCATGTGAAATATTTTGAATCATCTCATCTTTGATATGAGCCTGTTCTTTCAATTCTGTCTGCATCTCTACTAGTGCATCTGCAACTTCACCAATTTCATCACGTCGATCAATATGAAGTTCTGCCTTTTCATCATTACGAATCTTTTCAATGTAATTTCTAATTTGATTCAATGGATGAATCAATGTTGTTACCCATACCATCAGCATGACAAACAATGCACCAACAACAATAAATGACAAGTTAATAACACTGTTCAAAAGTGTATTTCGATATTCATTTCGATAATTATCATTCAACAATGAAATGCATAAATACTGATCCCCGATTGGCTTTAATGTATACATGACATAAACATCATCTTTCTGATAAATGCGTTCATTATTTTGTTTAAGATCTTTGTACGAAAACAAACTATCTACAATAATATCTTTGATAGTCTGTTCATCATAGACAAAGCTGCCTTTCATATTGACAACAACTGCATTTTCAGCGACCTGAACTCTTGTATCAACAATTAAGTTGGTAATGATGGAATCTGTCAGTTTGGACAAATCACTGAAATCATCTGAATTCTGATAATAACTGACAACACTTTCCTGAGTACGATGAAGAATACTAAACATTTCTCTTTCAACAAATGAATTGATGGTATCTGACAAATACACAAAGAAAAACAGCGCAAAAACAGTTACCGTCACAAAAACCAGTGACAATAGCTGCTGTGAAAGATTCAGTTCTTTAATCCAGATTCTTAATCGTTTGATCATCCTAAACGGTACCCATAGCCATAAATCGTATGAATGCTTAGATTTGGCATTTTCTTTCTTAATCGTCTCAGTGTATCATCCACAACACGGTCAGAACCGAAGTAATTAACATCCCATACTTTTTCTAGGATCTGTTCACGTAAAAAGGCAGTTCCTTTATTTTTTACAAAAAGCATCATCAAATCAAATTCCTTCGTTGTCAGTTCCACTTCTTTGCCATGATCATAAACAATTCTCTGACTCTCATCAATTTCATATCCATCAATCTGAATACGTGTCAAATCATCGCGATATGTACGACGAATGACATTATTGACACGCAAAATCAGTTCTTTTGGAGAGAATGGTTTTGTAATATAGTCATCACTGCCCTTTTCAAGTCCAATGATACGGTCAAATTCCTTATCACGTGCAGACATGAAAATCACTGGAACGTTTGGATTACGTGTGCGGATTTCTTCAATCAAGTCAAAACCTGACTTGTCATCCAGCATAATATCCAAGATCCACAAATGAACATCATCATCTGTTGTGTGTACAACCGCATCATCATAGGTCAGGTAAGCTCTTACTTCATATCCTTCTTTTTCCAGATAACGTTTGACGAGCTCATTCAAATCTTTTTCATCTTCAACAATTGAAATTACTTTTTTCATCTGCAGCACCTCTTTTTCTATTATAAACTAACTGCTTTTTAAAATCCATGATGCAATCTGAAGTATGACAGAATCATCCAGATGTAAACTTCCTGGAGCTCTTAAGTAATGATCTAGACCATCTATTAATACACATGTTGCATTCTCTTTCAGAAGCTTCTGATAACCACTTAACTCCTTAGCTTCAATGATATCATCCGCACTGCCATGCATCGCTAAAACCGGTATATTTAGATGTGACCATGCATCTTTTAGATGCAGTTCATCCAAAGACAGCCAATAACTTTCTTTTATGCCAAACCAGCAAAATCCACGATCTTCTTTAAGACTTTGAATCATGTTAAGTTCTTCCTGAATCTGAAACTGTTCCTGTTTATCTGCATTTTTCATTAACTGAAGCGCATAGATTTCTTCTACCTCACGCATGCTGCCTGACAGAGAAATTAGTCCATCTGCCTGAAATACAGGCAAAGTAATAGCTGACAAAGAATGTCCCAGCACATAGACTCTATCATATTTATGTTTCATTTTCTTTAAAACCAGTAAAGCATCATCGATGATTTCCTGCTGAATGTTTTTGATTTCTTCATCACACACATAACTGCGCTTATCCATACGAATCGAAGAGATACCATACTCTGCCAAACCATGAGCCAGTTCTGCATATAAGCCTACTCCATCAATGGTATAGTCTGCATCGTTTGGTCCACTTCCAGACAAAAGCACAACAATTGCATCTGTGTTCTTCTCTTTTGGAAGGGTGAGAATTCCTTTCTGATTCCTGCTTTTGTTAAGTATCATCTCTTTCTCAATCCAGGCTTTATCTTCATTCATCTGATTTGTACATCCACTACATAACAGCACAAGACAAACACTAAGAATGATATTTCTTATCATTTTAAGAAAGCTCCCACAAATTCATTGACTGGATGATTTAAACATTGTTCGTAAGTATCCAGCATTTCAACATGACCTTCGTTCAAAATCAGAACCTGATCAGATAAAATCTTAGCATCGCGATGATCATGAGTAACCATCATACAAGTAAATCCTTTTTCTTTCTGCATCTGTTTTAGCCATGACAACATCTGTCTTCTAAGCAGAATATCCAGTCCCGTAAAAGGTTCATCCATCAACAAGATATCAAAATCACGAACTAAAGCTCTTGCTAGTGCAATTCTCTGACGCTGACCTAGTGAACATTCATCAGGTCTTTTCAACAAGTGTTCACTCAAATGTACACGTTCTGCCACATCATATACTCTTTGTCTGATTTCCTCTTCACTGTACCCTTCTTTTTTCATACCAAGTGAAATATTATCTTGTACAGATAAATGATTTAAACACTTTGATTCATCAAACACTACACATACTCGCTTTGAATCTTCTAAAAGAATTTCTCCTTCAACTTTCAACAAGCCTGCACAAGCCTTTAATAAAGTACTTTTACCACTTCCTGAAGGTCCCATCACCAAAAGAGTATTCCCTTCTTCCACAGTAAAACTGCATGGACCAAGCACATGCTTCTCATAGCTTTTTGATACATTTCGCACAATGACTTTTGCCATACAGCACCTCTATGTACCTATTTTATCATAAGAAAAAGCAGGATGCATCACATCCTACTTGATCCAGTTATCAACTTTTTCTTTCAATAAATCAAAATACATTGGACCTGATTCTAGAAGAACACGATGATAGTCAACTTCATCAAAATCCTTCCCCATCATTCCTTCTGCATACATTCTTAATCCATTCATTTCTAATAATCCAATACCATATGGAAGCAGCAAGCCTGGATCTTGAACTACATAGTTATAGAGACTATCTACCAATTCATCTGAATCATTCAATCCATATTCTCTTAACAATGAACGAACTCCTTCTTTACCCCAGCCTTCATAATTGACACCCATGTCAATAATTGCCTGTAAAAGATAATTCATTTCTGTATCCAGCTTAAGGAATCTTGCAAGCGTTGGATCTTTTTCTAAAAGCCAGTCAAAACTATACATTTCAACATACATGGCATAGCCTTCAGTATAACCCAGATTTTCTACAATTGTACGAATCGCATGCGGATTGGTCGCATAATAATAAGTCGTCTGATAACAGTGTCCAGGGAAACCTTCATGAGCTAAAGTCGAATATAGGGTTACAGAATCACCGCTGGTTGCCATCGGATTAATTTTAATCACATTATCCGTAATATAGTCAAACGGTGGAATCAAATAATAGGCAATCGTTGCATCATTGGTAATGCTAGGATCAAGATATTCAGCTGTATAAGTCACTTCTGGACCTTCAGGGAAGCTTTTTAACAGCTTTTCCTGATAATTCTTTAAAATCACTTCAGGATCTTCATCCCCAAAATCAACACGTCCATAACGATTCGCCAAAGAACTGTCATTATACATCAGCTGAATGTAATTCTGAATGACTGTCGTCAAGCGTTCTTTTCCCTTCACAATCATTTCAGAAGGAGACAAAGAAGAACCTGTTTTGTAGTAATAAAGAGCTTCATAATAATCTTTACCCTCTTCAAAATCAGCTAAAGATTCATATTTTGCAGTGCCCTTCAGCGCATTCAGTTCACTCTTTACCTTTTCGTATGCAGGAAGAATTAAATCATTCACAATTCTGCGGTTTTCCGCAAAATAAGCAGAAGTATCATATTCTGCATTTGCCAGTTTTGATTCGAAGGAAATAATCAAAGCGCTATCCCCTTCTTTAGAAAGGAACTTAGTGATTTCTCCAACCGTTGCATCTACACTCGAATCTGTCATGAAATATCCCATCTCAGACTGCGTCTTTGTGAAAACCAGACATTCATCCAGATAGCGTGGAACATCTGCTAAAAGAACTAGATAATCTTTGACATCCTGTTCATCATAGAACTTATATTCTGTAAAATTTGTGATTAATGCATCCGTTACACTTTGTGCAGGTGAAAACATATTCTGAAGATATGTCAAGCCTTCAAAACGGAACTGTATTTCCAGATATTCATGAAGCATCTTCCAGTCATCTTTCTGACGATCTGTCAAATCCTCTAAAGAATAGCTTTCCAGTTCTTTCATCACATCATGCAGCTGCTGTTCATCCTCTTCAATAGTATCCAGGCCCAAATCACCTAATGTCAGTTCTGGCTGTTCAATGCCATAGGTTTCTGGATTTTTTAACGAATAATGCAAGCTCAATGCATCTGAAGAAATAGTATCAACATATTCACGTGTTAAAAAATCTTCAAACTGCTTTTGAACTTCTGTCATTTCTACAACTGTATCTTTAGCTGCAGAACAACCTGATAAAATCAGTAAAAATGTCATTAGACATACTATCAATCGTTTCATAGTAACTCCTCGCTTTTTTATATTTTAAACCTGTTGTACAAAAACTACAATCTTATTATGGCTTGGTTTTTTACTTTAACACTGATATAATTCACACAAGGAGAAAAGCTATGGAAAACCCAGTAAAACTTCAAGATTTTATTAAACGAACAATTACTTTACAAGATTTTAAAATGTACGAAGATTCCACAAAAGGAATCATTAAGCTGATGATTATCTCAACACATCAGGAATATGCCTATGATTTTTTAAAGATTATGATGAATGATGATCGCAGAGAATATACTGCAGACTTATATCCTGGAATTGTACATACTGAATTCTATGACTTTGATTTAGAAGACAATGACCCTTCACGCTATATCATTACCTATGTACTTCCATGTGAAGGAGACTGTGAAGAAGTACAGGAATACTTCGAAGAATGTTATGCAGAATGTGATGCTTCTATTACAGACATCATTGTTGATTACTATGAAAAAGACAATCTGAAAGAATACACACGCATTTATTCACAAAATGACGTAATTCATTCAGCACAGATTTCAGTTCAATAGGATCATCTATGGAAACTTTTGATTACAATAAGGGAAGTGACTTCGCAAAAGAAGCAAAAAAATCCTTTCATACTAAAGATCCTTTTATAAGTTCAACGCAAAGACGCTCTACGTATCATTTTATCTTTCTGATCCTTATCATAGTTGTCATGTATATCAAAGGGGACATGCCAGAAACCAACAATGTGCCTGCATTGTTTTCTTTAACTGAAATCGGTTATGAATCGTCTCATACACAAAGTACCTCACTTCGCAATATGGGAAGAAAAGGCTGGATGTATCGAATAGTGCTTTCAAATCAGCAAGATGAGACACATGAGGGTTATGAACAATTTGTCTTTGAACTCTATGATACTGACAGTGAAGAAGCAGCAAATGATTTAATTGAACTTCTTATGAAAGATCTTAAAATCTTAGAACAAAACCGTCTCTATTCTAAAACAAATTCTACGATTGTGATGAGCGACGGAATCAAAGAACCTGCATTCCAGTATTATCATCCGCTTTCTATCCGTGATGATTTTACTGTTTACCTGTTGTATCATCAGTTTCCAGAAAAAACACTTCCTTACAATGTGATCTTTATGAAACAGGGAAACAAAGTTCTATCAGTAGAGACTCCCTTGAATTTTCCGATGAAACAAGAACAATTGATTCAGTTTTCTACCCTCATGCAGGAAACAGAATTATTTGAAAATGCACGAAAAGAAAACAAAAATGCAGAAAGCCCCCTGCTGGTAAAACAGTAATTCACAATTTTTCTTGGAACAGGCATGATTTCGGTCATGCCTGTTCTGCTTTTGTCAGTACATCCACAGGAATAAAGCCGATGAGGTCATAGGAGATATGAATCTTCTGCTTTCTCTTGCCGCTGGACTTGTCGGGTGCTTCTACATAAACCGCCTTCACAAGCTCTCTGAGAGCGTAAGGCGTAAGCTCGGTAAGTTCGCTGTTTCTCTTTACCCTCTGGATAAACTGTTCCAAATTTTCTGCCTGTCGTTCCTGTTCTTCAATAACCTGTTGCAGATTTATGATCTCAGCCTTGAGGCCTTTTTGTTCTTGTGTGTAGCTTTTGTTCATCATGGCAAAGCGTTCATCGTCAATCTTTCCCGATACATTGTCCTCATAGGAACGAATGAAAAGGCGATCAAGTTCGCCGATACGCTTCTGAGCCTGTGCCAACCGCTTCTTATGTATCCGAAGCGTTTCCTCACTCTGCACACGGAGCTTTTCTTCCATCTCTGAACGAAAATAAGCCTCGTAGCGAGTTACCACCGATATGACTTCTTGAATGTGTCTCCATACCTCTTGTTCAAGTACAACGGCACGGATATAATGTCCGCTGCACTTGTCCTTGTTTGTGCGATGGGTGGAGCAGATGAAAAAGTCTTGCCGTTTCTCAAAGTAGTTGGTGGTAGAGTAATAGAGCTTCTGTTTGCAATCATTACAGAACACCAAACCGGAGAACATATTGCTCTTACCCGTTGCCGTTCTGCGATGCCGCTGCTGTCGGATTTCCTGCACCTTATCAAAGACTTCCAAAGAAATAATCGCTGGATGGGTGTTATAGAAAATCTTTCGATTTTCCATCGGATTGACCCTCTGCTTCTTGTCCCAAATGGAGTTGGTGTAGGTTTTGAAATTGACCGTACAGCCTGTGTACTCCATATATTCGAGAATGTAAGCAACGGTACTTTCGTGCCAGCGGTATTCATTCTCCGGTGTCTGATGCGGTGTCTTTCTGCCCTCACGCTGTTTGTAGGCAGTGGGGTTAAGCACCTTTTCCTTTTCAAGCAATGCAGCGATTTGGCTCGGTCCCTTGCCCTCCATGCAGAGCGCAAAAATCCGTTTTACGATTTTTGCCGCTTCTTCATCAACTGCCCATTCCTTTGGATTATGGGGACTTGCCTTGTATCCATAGGGAATGTTGGTAGTAAGCCGTTCGCCTCGCTCGCCCTTTGCCTTGTTGACCGCACGGATTTTACGGCTGGTGTCTTTTGCAAAAAACTCGTTGAACCAGTTCTTGATACCTGCAATATCGTTGTCCGTGCTGTTGGGGTCGATGGTGTCAAAATGGTCGTTGATAGCAATATACCGAACGCCGTACTGAGGGAAAGTGTAGTTGATGTAAAGTCCCGTCAATGCGGAGTTTCGACCAAGTCTTGAAAGGTCTTTGGTGATAACCGTACCCACATTACCGGCTTCAATTTCAGAAAGCATTTTCTGAAAACCGGGGCGGTCGTAAGTAACACCACTGTAACCATCGTCTATAAAATAGGTCGGGTTCGGCAGGCGGTTGGCTTTGGCATACTGCATAAGCATGACCTGTTGATGCTGAATGGAGTTCGACGGATCCTCTTTGCCGTTTTTCTTCTCATCTTTGGTGTCCTCTACGGACAATCTGCAATAAAGTGCTGTGATTTTTTCTGTTGCCCTTAACATATCGTTATCCTCCTTGTTGGTAGGGGCAACTGTCTGAACAGGATTGGATTCTTGGGTTAATATATCAAAAGAGGTTTCGTTGTTCATTCGCCATCCTCCGTGATACCTAATTCATCATCGGCAGCATTGGTGGCGTTTTGCTCCATAATGCGTTTGAGCTTCTTGTCGAGAGTTTCCTCTCCGTCGTAGCTGCCTGTTACTGTGTATTCCGTACCGCCGATCTCGTCCACGATTTCAACCTGGGGCAACCAAAAGGCAGACGGATTCTTTACAACGATGTTGCCCTTTTCATCAAAAGTAAAATCACGCTTGGGGGCATCATCGGGGCGAGGCTCGACCTTGGCATAGGGGTCGGGATTGGAGAAAACAAAAGAATGGACTTCGCCGTATTCTTCGCTGTTATCAAAATCGTCATCGGCTAAAATCTCTTTCAGCTCCTCGTCGGATAGTTCGATAATATCGTCATCACGATCATCGTGAACATCGCTCATTTTGATTTTCGGACTCATTTTGTCAAGCATCCTTTTCATTCGTTTCGATTCGTTTCAATCAATTTTCGCTCGGATAGCAAAACAGACGAACACTGTAAATGGTCAAGATGAACGGTTTCGCCGCCATTGACAGCGTCCGTCCGTTTCGCTTTTGGGCAGACAAGGCGGCGGTTGCCGCCGATTTCCATTTGAGAAAATGGCACTTGCTATTATGGGAAAACGTAGAATAGCAAGCACAGCAGGTGTATGTACACTCTGCGATTTTTTGCAAAAATCAATATTGCTTGCTAAGATGCAATCATCTGTAGCAAGCAGGGCACGGCGGTACCCATTTTGCATTTTTGCCGTTATGTTAAAACATACCTGGCAAGCAATGCACCGAGGTACCCACACGTGCGTACTTGTTGGGAAACATCCCAAACCCTTTAACAATTTCTGAGAAATTGGCTACGCTCCTACGGAGCTAAATAATCAAAACTCAATTATCGAATGATAGTCGCTATGTCTATCGTTGTTTTCTTTGTCTATCTGTTCCCTAAGCTTAAAATACTTTTTGGCAAATCGTTTGTTAGCAAGAAACAGTGAAAGACATAGTGCAACTGTTACTACAACATAAGCCAATAGAGATAGTACGAACATTTTTACAGACGAAATTAAAAAGAACGAAAATATTACTTGCAACATCCAAGCATATATTACCAAACATATACCAATACGAGCTTGTTTCTTTTGCGTAAGCAATGATTCATCATTTTTATCCATTCCATCAATGGTTACAGCTTGATACAAATCGTTGGGCTTTAATTTCAAAATACTCAAAACCGCATATGTAGTACCGACAACATTTGTCAATGCACCTAATAGCTGTAGAATTGTGTTATATTGCATTTATGCTCCTTGAACAATAATTCCCATATTACAAATTGAGAAGTTCTTTTTTCTTGTTTTCAAAATCTTCTTGGGAGATAATGCCTTCGTCGAGAAGATTTTTATACTTTTTGATCTCTTCGAACTTATCCATAGTTTCAGTTTTCTCAGGCGCGCTTACACTTGTAATGAGTTGCAGTTTGGAAAGAATATTTTGAGCCATTTTCATTTTTTCTTTGTATTCGCTTGACGATTTATTTGTTCCAATTATGATTAAAGGAATGTAGAAAGCAGGGTCTTTATAATCTTTTACTGTTACCTTAATTTTCAATTCTTCACATACGCTTTTATAGCTTCTTGTGCTTGCACCGACAACTGCACCGACACCTCCGAAGAGGATACCACCTAATGCGGCTCTACCAATCCCCCCAGATGCTACACTCTCGCCGTTTTCCAATAATTCAAAACTGACAATTTGGTCGTAAGAAAACAATGTATAGTTTTCTGCACGCTTGTTCTGCGGATCAGAGGTGACATACACAAAAGCATGATCTGCAAGTATCATTTGTTTTGTATCGTCATTGAATTTCGCAGAGGGGCAAATGTCTGCTGTAACAACAAAATCCTTGATGATGGAATCATGAGTTTTGCTTCCTTTAATCATCTCAATTATGTCTTTCGATGTATACATTTGAGGTTTGTCCATAAGATCACCCCAGGTATTGAATCCAGCCTTTTCCCAACAGGAATTGCAGAAATACTCCTTGTCCTTAACCTGTACTTTTCCATTGAACATACCCATTTCTTTACCGCAGCCTGCACATATTTTAGCCATTATTTATTCCTCTCTTTCTTTACATACTTATGATAAACTTCTATTACGACTTGTTTCGTAATACATGTTACTTTATCAATGTCATCGTAATAAGGTCCGGAGCCAATCGCATCACCAGAACTATTAAAGAACAAAATCATTCTTTGTGCCTTAATAAGCTCTCCATATTTATCATATTTGCAACACATCAATTCGGGATTGATGTTATAGCGAATAACTTCGCCGTCAATTTCTAAATAATCCATATCAATCATCCTTTTCTTGCATCTTTCTATTTGCTGTTTTTAATGTTTTTGCGTTTTTGGAAATCAAGACAACAACCAGTCCGCAATATCAACAATCCTTACGCCCTCGTACTGATACTCATCGTGTCGAGTACGAGCAATGACCATCTTGGGATACGCATCCTTAATTTGAAGCAAGGGGGACACTTCACGTTCAAAGGTCTTATCATCACTGATGTTGTCAGATACCTGTATATAGATCTTCTCATTGCGTTTGATAGCAACAAAGTCGATTTCTTTCTTGTAAAGCACACCGACATAGACCTCATATCCTCTGCGGAGTAGCTCTATCGCTACTACATTTTCGAGGATTCTGCCATAGTCCATGTTTTTCGTACCGAGCTTGGCATAGCGGAAGGTATGGTCGCTCAAATAATATTTGTCGTTGCTTGAAAGATACTTTTTGCCTTTAATGTCATATCTGCGGACTTTATAAAAAGCAAAGGCGTTGCACAAATACTGAATATACGAGCTGATCGTAACATGGTTGACTTTTTCCTTTAAGCCGCTGAAAGTATTTGTAATGTTTCGTGACGATGTCAGATTGGAGATATTATCCATAAGAAAATCCACAAGTCTATCCATCAACTGCATATTGCGGATTTTATATTTCTTGCGAATATCACGGACAATCAATGTATTAAAAACATCGGCAATGTAATCATATTTGGATTCTTGATCTTTATAAAGATAGGAGCCAGCCATGCCACCCTCAATCATATACTTATCAACGGCAGTATACTTGTCGCTGTAACCAAAATACTGCATATATTCGCTGAATGAGAACGGAAATACCTTGATTTCAAATGTTCTTCCTGTAAACAGCGTAGCAAGGTCAGAACTCAAAAGGAAAGCGTTTGAGCCGGTAATATAAATATCGAACTTTTCGGATGCGTGCAGACCATTGATTGCTTTCTCAAAGTCGGTACACATCTGGACTTCATCAATCAAAACAAAATTCTCTTTGCCCACCACATACTGCGAATTGATGTAGTCATACAAAGGTCTGTACTCAAGCAAATGGTCGAACTCCGGTAAGTTGAAGTTGATCTGAATGATGTTGTGGTCAGGTATATTCTGTTCGATATAGTTCTTAAATGCTTCAAGCAACTTAGATTTTCCGCTACGGCGAACACCTGTTATAACCTTAATATCGGGAGTTCCAATTACGTTTATAAGTTTTTCTAAATATTGATTTCGAGTAATAAGTTTCATGGAATATCACCTCACGTACAGTATTATACCACAAATACTTACCATTTTCAATAGATTTTCAGAAATGGTAAATAGAAATTTACAAATAGGTTTCATTTATCGACTGTATAATAGAATTATGCCCGCAGGAATATTGCTACTCCCACGGGCAAGATAATGTCAGCTTTCAAAAGGTTTGTATTCTGTTACTGCCTTTAGATAGGCTTTGGGATTGCCGTTGAGTATCAAATCGGCGTATGTAATCGGGTCATTGTAGATAAGATAATCAAGCTCTGACCGCTGATACATATTATCTGCTACCTCATTCTCAACTGCAATGGTATCTATGGCAATCATAGTGCCGTCTGAGAACTTCAGCTCCACGCAGACCGTATCAAAGTTAAACTCGCATGATAATAGACGCTTCATAGTAAATCCTCCGTGTTTTCAAGTGCTTTGAGATAGAAAAAGAACGATGCTAAGTCTTTCAACTTGACATCGTTCTTTTCGTAGCTGTTTCCAATCCTGTAAGACAGATGCCGTAAAATAATGATTTTTACGGAATTACTGTCTTATCGGCACACGGGAAATAGTCTGCATTTTTGTTTTATTAAAACTTTGACAGATATTTCTGATGAAGCCTCTGGTTGACTTCTTCTGCACCATCTACATTTCCACTTCTGAAAACTGGAACCTCTTCACCCATTGCAGCAAGTTTTGAAGCAATCGCAACTGTTAATGCCTGTACAATGGCAATTCCAATAAAATCACTGGTTCCGGCAACAGGGACATTCCAATTTCCAACATAATAAGCAGCATCACCATATTCTGCCTGATTATCCAATACCAAATCAGCAGCTTCATACAGTTTGATACCATCTTTCTGACGAGAAGTTACCTGTGTTGTGTGTTTCATTGAAGTGAGCGCAATCACTTTAGCTCCTCTTTTTTTTGCCTCCATAGCCATTTCAACCGGAACACTGTTACGCCCACTGTTTGAAATAATCAAAAAGACATCTTTTTGAGAAACAGGATACAAATCCAATAGTGCTTTGGCATAGCCTGGAAGTCTTTCAAGTCTTGAACTTTTATCTGGCATTTCATGCAGCATCATTTCTGGTGGAAGAATTGGCTGAATGAACGCCAATCCTCCTGCACGAGTATACATTTCTTCAACAATCATGTGAGAATGACCTGTTCCAAAAGCATAGAAACGTCCGCCTTTTAGAAAAGAATCCACTATCAAATCAGCCGCTTCATCAATCAGTTCCATTTGTGTTTCTGCACAATCATTTAATTTTTCTTTTAAAAAATCAAAATATCCTGACAATTCCTTCATATCTATCTCCTATACGATTACTTTAATGTTTTCTGTGTGATTCACTTCAAGAATTGGATGAGCCAAAATATATTCTGCCAGGGCATCGACCATGTCTTTTTGAATATCTTGAACAACCTCACAGTCTTTGACCATATCAAATTCTCCGCCTCCGCCAGAACGATAACTGCTCATCACCATCACAAAGGAATCTGTCTCTTTGACTGGTTTTCCCTGATAACTCATTTCTACAATTCTTGATCCAATTGGATTAGAAGCTTTGATTGTATAATCCAGACCACTTACCATTTCATAGTTAAAATGCAATGGTTTAGGATCATAGAAGCTACGACTCACAACCACTTTTCCATCTTCTGCATCAAAGTATTCCGCAGTCTTTTCAAGATATTCCTTAAGCGTTTTTCCACTCATACGTAAAGCTTTCATCGTATTAGAGAAGACATAAGTAGAAACTAAATCTCTCATTGTGATTTCCTGATTAAAGCCTACTGATTCATTAAAGAGTGCCTGTGATGACAACTGAGCTTCCGTTGCATAGTACAGCTGTACCTGATTAATAAATGAAATCAAAGGATGTTTATGAATACGTGCTTCTGTTGGATCTTGAATCAATAGATTACCTTCTTTTAGTCTTCCTAAAGGCTGATCCAGCCAGTGCTGTGCACGCTGTTCTTCTTCATCAATCAGTTTTAACAAATCTTGATCAATATCTGCATCCGCTTTGATCAGCTTGACTGTTTTTTCCTGTGTATCCAAATCCCATTCGATGACACCCATTTCCTTAGCATTTTCAAACGGTTGGAGTGTTGCAACACCATTACAAAACAAGGCATAAGAACGATGCTGATGACCACAAATCAGTACATCAATGCCTTCTATTTCATGACACATCTTCCAGCCTAAATTTTCATTCGTAAGAAGTTCTGTAGGTTCATCAGTTTCCATATGTCTTTCATGTCCTCCATGATAAACAACACAAATACCATTCACCCTCTCCTCTTTACGAATCTTTTCAACTGTACGCTTCACATAATCAAAAGCATTTTCAAAAGTATTATTTTTAATATTTTCTGTAGATTCCCAGACAGGAATATGCTGAGTGACTACACCAATCAAGGCAATTGAATAGGAATCATTAAAACGATGAATCACATATTCTTTTCCTAAAGGCTGACCATACTCAAAGGCATTTCCAGTAAGACATGTTGCATTGACATCTCTCATATACTGATGAAGCATATCAGGTCCATAATTAAAATCATGATTCCCTAAATTATAATAGTCATAGTTCAAATAATTTAACGCTTTAGCCATCGGCTGCATCAAATCCTTTTCATAAAGATTATGATAATAGTTCAGTGAACTTCCCTGCAAAGAATCTCCATTATCAATCAAAAGAGTATGTTTATCTCTTAGTGAAGCAATATGATAACTCAAGCGAGCCAGTCCCTGCATACATAATTTACGATCTGAATAACTGTAAGGTGAAACATATCCATGGACATCGGATGTCGCAAGCAGCTTAATCTTCATAGTCATCTCCTATTCAACAATTTTTGCCATGCTCAGTGCCAAAATCAAGGCAAGCTGAGGCATTTTCCACGATTCTTTAACTGGGAATCGTTCTTTTTCTGCATTATGCACGAAGCACTCTGTATTTCCAGCACCAATGCAGACAGCTGGAATTCCTTTACAAATAGGTATGGAGGCATTCGTTGGCCCACCTTTTCTTAAATCAGGTGTATTTCCAATTGCCTCAATAGCACACCATGTTGTCTCTACAATTTCATCATGTTCATCAAGACTTCCTGCGCCCACATCTACCCACGTTTTAATAGTATAAGTGATTTCATTTTTATTCCAGCGTGCAGTTTCTTCCTTAGCTGCATCATCAATTGCCTTCATAATTTTCTGATCCAGTTCTTCCAGCTCTTTTTGACCATTGGAACGATAATTGATTTTAATGATTGCTTCTGAAGCAAACGCATGAATACCTGCATCATTTCCTGCATGGAAATTTGATACACAGAAGGTTGTCTTTGGTTCCTGAGGAACTTGTATATCCGAAATCTTCGCAACGGCTCGAGCTGCCGCATGCAAAGGATTTGCTAGCTCTCCAAAATGCGCAAAGGCATGTCCACTTGCACCATAAAAAGTCACTTCGATTGTTTTAAAGCCTGTTGCCTGATAAATAATACCTGTGGAACCATCACCATCAATACAAATGCAGGCATCCACATCATCTCTTCCATCCAGAAAATTTCTTATGCCGCCAAATCCGCCTTTGCCCTCTTCTTCAACAGAACCTAGAAAAATCAAATCTTTTTCTGTTTCAATGTTTGCTTCATTTAAAGCACGAATCACAGTCAGTTCTGCTGCCAAGGCACGCGTATCATCGGCAATTCCTGGCAGATACACAAATTCTTCATCTCTTCTTAAATTTAAAGGTGTATCCAATGGATAAACTGTATCCATATGTCCGTCTAAAACGACTTTTCTCTCTGATGATTTTCCTTTTCTTACTCCTGTCACATTTCCATAAGGTGTAATAGTTACATCACTTAAACCTGCTTCTTTGAACATTTCCGCAAGTCGTTTTGCCTTATTTTCTTCATGGAATGTTGGTGCAGGAATTAAACAGAGTTCAATCTGCTGCTGAATCGTTCTTTCATGATCTTGTTCAATCCATGATAAAGCTTTCTGCACTTTATCTAGTGATACAAGATGCTTTATCGTTTCTTTGCTTTTTTGTGACGGCTGATAATTCATAATTCATTCTCCATTTCATTTTACTCTTTCATTTTATCACAAAACACAACGACTTATGGTACAATATTACAAACACAGGAGGAATCCTTTATGAAGAAACTCATTGCGATCGGTGAAGCACTTATCGATTTTATACCACAGCCAGATGGCAGCTATATGCCTCATTTAGGAGGTGCTCCCTGCAATGTTGCAGGTGCCTATGTGAAACTGGGTGGCAAGGCAACACTATTAAGTCAGCTTGGAGATGACTTGTTTGGTCATCGCATCATGAATGAACTGAAAGAAACAGGCATTGATACACACGCAATTCCGCTTGCTTTAGATGCGAAAACATCATTGGCATTTGTTGGTCTTTCTAACGATGGACAGCGTACCTTCAGCTTCTATCGCAATCCTGGGGCAGATATGCTGTATCATCCAGATAATATCACAGATGAATTATTTAAAGATGCTTATGGATTGCACTTCTGCAGTGTTTCTTTAGTTGATTCACCAATGAAACAAGCTCACAAAAAAGCCATTGAAATGACACTAAAGAATCATCAGATCATCAGTTTTGATCCAAATGTACGCTTAATGCTTTGGAATGATCATGACTTGTTGAAAAAAACCATCTGGGAATTTATTCCTTTTGCACATGTACTTAAAGTCTCTGATGAAGAAATTGAATTTTTATGTGATACAGCTAACCCCTCTTTAGCTGCAGAAAAGCTGATGATAGGCAATGTAGAGCTTGTCATGATTACATGTGGCGCAGAAGGAATCTATGCTTATACCAAGAAGTTCAGCACTTATGTACCTTCTTATAAGGCAAAAGCATTAGATACAACTGGTGCAGGGGATGGATTTATTGGTTCTTTCTTATATCAATGTGCTCAAAAGAATATACAAGATTTTGGTGCATTGTCCATCGACGAACTCAATCCGATGCTTAGAAAAAGTGCTGTCTTCAGCGGAAAAAGTGTTGAACACTATGGAGCGATATCCTCTTATCCTGAATCATTATGTGAGGAAAATGAATGAAAAAACATACACTTGGTCTAGTAGCCCATGTTGATGCAGGGAAGACAACCCTTTGTGAAGGGATGCTGTTTCAGGCAGGAAAAATCCGCAAACTGGGAAGAGTTGACCACCAAAACACTTTTCTGGACTTTGAAGGTCAGGAAAGAAAACGCGGTATTACCATTACCATGAAACAAGCCAGATTGAACTGGGAAGACAGTGAACTGATACTGCTGGATACTCCTGGACATCTGGATTTTTCTAGTGAAATGGAAAGAACATTACAGGTACTGGATGCTGCAGTGATTGTTTTAAGTGCACTTGATGGTGTTCAGGCACATACCCGTACAATCTGGAGTTTACTGCAGCGTCATAAGATACCAACTTTCTTATTTATCAATAAAATGGACATTTCTTACTACAGTGAAGAAGAACTACTGAATCAGATTCATAAAGAACTTTCTGATCACTGTCTTCCGTTTAAAAATCCTCAATTGGATGAAATTGCCCTGTGTGATGACACTCTTTTGGAGATGGCAGAAACAGGTGAATTAGACTTAACACTTGTTCAAAATGCGATTGCGGAAAGAAAACTCTTTCCTGTCTATTTTGGTTCAGCTTTACGTAATGAAGGAATAACAGACCTTCTCAATGGTCTAACCACATGGCTGAAACAAAAGACTTATCCTGAACAATTTGGCGCAAAAGTCTTTAAAATCAGTCGTGATGAACAAGGAAATCGTTTATCTCATGTCAAAATTACCGGTGGTTCTTTAAAGGTGAAAGAAGTTCTGGAAAATGGTGAAAAAGCAGACCAGCTTCGTCAATATCAAGGAACTTCATTTACTTTGGCAAACGAAGTCTTCGCAGGTGATATCTGTTCCATTAAAGGCCCCTTGAAACTGAACGCCTCGGATGGTCTAGGCTTTGAAGAAAATGGTTCCAGTGCAACTCTTACAGCCTGTTTGATGTATCAAATGATTCTTCCTGACAAATGTGATCCATTTGCCTTTATGAATTCACTGCGCCAATTGGAAGAAGAAGACCCTCAGCTGCACTTTATCTATAGAGCCAATGATAAACAAATCTTCGTACATTTGATGGGTGAAATCCAGACAGAAGTACTCAAACAAAATATACTTGATCGTTTTAAAACAGAAGTTGATTTTGACCATGGCACTGTGCGTTTCGCAGAAACAATTGCCTACCCTGTGGAAGGTGCTGGACATTTTGAACCATTGCGTCATTATGCAGAAGTTCATCTTCTTTTAGAGCCTTTGCCAAAAGGCAGCGGTATTCTTGTAGAGTCTCGCTGTTCTACAGATCAGCTCAAGCTTCAGCATCAAAATCTGATACTGTCTCACTTGTCTTCAGCAGATTTAACGGGTGTACTGACGAATGCACCTCTGACAGATATCAAGATTACACTTCTTTCAGGCAAAGACCACGAAAAACACACAGAGGGTCAAGACTTTTTAGAAGCAGCTTTCCGTGCTTTACGTCATGGATTAATGAATGCTGAAAGTATTCTGATGGAGCCTGTCTATCGTTTTGAAATTGAAGTTGACGCAAATGATTTATCTCGAGTGCTCTTTGATTTAGAAACAATGAATGCACAAGTTGATATTCAAACATTAGATTCTGGAAGAATGCTGTTGAGTGGTCAAGCTTCTGTGCGCTCTATGCAAAACTATCAAATTACATTGGCTTCTATCACACATGGAAATGGCAAAATGAGCACTCGTTTGGATGGCATGCAGAATGTCCCTGATCAAAATGAACTCGTACAAGCTTCTGGATACAATCCAGATCATGATTTAGAACATCCATCTTCATCTGTTTTCTGTAAACATGGCGCTGCTTTGGTAGTTCCATGGTATGAGGCTGATGCTTTCATGCATCTTCCATTCACTTACAATCAAACAGGAAGCACATCCAGCTATGCCCATAACCGATATACAATTTCCAATGAAGAACTGGAAGCAGTCATGAATCGCACACATAAGAAAAAAGAGCGTGAACTGCCTGCCAATCGAATCATACGAAAAGAAGAAGTGGAAACTAAACGTGAAGTCATTATGAAAAAGCCAAAGACAAAATGTCTGTTGGTTGATGGCTATAATATGATTTATTCATGGGATTCTCTTAAAGAAATTGCCCAAACAGATTTACATAGTGCCCGTGAAGCACTGATACGCATGCTTGGAAACTACCAGGGTTATCAAAATGATCACATCACGATTGTTGTCTTTGATGCCTACAAGGTTGAACAAAACCCAGGCATATCAAAAAAATTGAATAATCTTTATATTGTCTTTACAAAAACGTCTCAAACTGCAGACAGTTATATTGAAAAAACAACTCATCGTTTAGCAAAAGAATTTGAAGTCACTGTTGCAACTTCAGATAATCTGGAACAGATGATTGTCATGCAGCAAGGTGCATTAAGACTCAGTGCCCGTGAATTTGAAGCTAAAATCAAGAATACTCATTCTACAACCATGAAACAGATGGATTTAATGCAAAGACCAAAAGTACGACCTTTAGCAGATTTAAAAGAAAAGATGGAGAAACTTGAATCATGAAAAAAGTAATCTTCTGTGATTTAGACAATACATTGCTTTTTCCATTAGAAAATCAAACTTATGGAATCAAAGAGGTTGATTTAAAAGCACTTCAAAAAGCACTTCAAGATGATGTACAGCTAGTCATTGCCTCAGGAAGACCCGCAGAAATCAAAGAATCCATCTCCAATATGATTGGACTTGAAGTTGATGCAATTGGACTCAACGGTCAACAAATCATCTGTAATGGCGTCAATACTATTCTAGCTTCATTTCCTGTCAAAGATTATTTAAAGATTACAGATGATATTTTACATCGTTTCTCTTCCACCAATGCAGGTACTGTAGGTTTAGATGGCTGCTACTACACAAATGACTGCAGTCAGCCTCAGCCTCTTGCACGTTTTGTCCATCATTATGAATGCGGCATAATCAAAGATATCTGCAAGATCAATGCCCATGAAGCTTTTAAAGAAAGAAACATTGAGCATGTCGCAAAACTATTGATCTACATTGATGAAAACACAGATGATCAGCCTATTTTGCATCATTTAAACACTACATATGGTAAAAACTATTCATTCATACGCTCAAATCATATGTTTATTGAAGGACTGTGCAAAGGACATTCAAAGCGTACAGGTATTGAAAAGTATATGGAAATGAATCAGTTAACCTTTGATCAGTGTTACTGTGCAGGAGATGCAGACAATGATATCGAAATGTTTGAGTTTCTGCAAGATCACAGCTACTGTATGAAAGCAGGCACAAAAAACGCAAGAAATACCGCAAAACACCTGGTTGAAAATCTTGCTGAGATGATTGACATCATTACAAAAGGGTTAACGCCAACTGGAGGGGACCCAGTAAATGATGCCACCAGATAGTGGGGATATACTCCGCCATCTAATGGGGATAAAGTGAGAGGTCAAGCTCATATGAGTTTGACCTCTTTTTCAATGATTATTTGAGTGAGAAAC
>JAFULN010000048.1 GCA_017473335.1 Erysipelotrichaceae bacterium | reverse complement strand
TTATAGTATAACTATCATTTTCTTTAAGTGTCAATACAGTGTCCTTTCCTTATCATTTCAGTCATTGTTGGATGTGTTTTTGATTCTATCATTTTATTTTTTTATTGTTAGTCCTTGATTTTTATCCTTGTTTTCTGCTTCTTTGAACATGTATATCCCTATTTGTTATCTTGTTTATATTTCTTTAATAAATCTAAAAAAATATTTTTTATGTAATCTGTATTGGTAGATATCAACGCTTTTTATTATTCAGAAAAAATATCATTTTTCTAAAATAAAAAAACAGAAATTCAAGTGAATTTCTGTTTATCTTTCTACAATATAATTCATGATTTCCAGCATCTTATCTTCATCTTCGTGTCTAAAGATAAAGGTGTGGTCTCCCATTGCGGCAGAAAGGGCCTTAGGGACATCAACTTCCATCATGATGTGAGGTGCGTAGGTTTGACGGATCTCATCATAGGAGTGCTTGTAGTGCTGCTCATTGCGTCTTGATGCATAGCCTACAGAATATTTTCTATTGTAGCTGTATTCTTTGGTGTCATTGACCAGCATTTCTGCCCAGATGTCATATACATCCACATCACATGCCCAGTTGAGCATGTCTGGCATATAGGCACCAGGAGCACGCATATTGACTTCTAGTCCTAACAGATCTCCTTTTTTACCTAAGCCTTCTTTATCTTCATCAAGTCTAAAGAATTCAAAATGGAAGTATCTGCTTCGTGTATCAAAGGCTTCTACTGTACGTTTACCTGCTTCGTAAATATCCATTTCATTGGCTTTTTGAGAATGGAACAGAGAGTCTGCAGCTTCATTCACAGAATCCATAATAGATATCATCATCTTATGACTTGAACAAATAAGAATCTCTTTTTTAGAGTTTGTAATACCATCAAATGTTTCTACATGACCAGGTACAAATTCCTCCATGATAAACTGTACATTTGGTTTTGTTGAATAGAAATAATTAAATTCATCCAGTGATTTTAATTTATAAGTTGCAGAAGCACCTACACCATTATCAGGTTTTACAACAACTGGATATCCAACTTCATTTAAGAAGTTTAAACATTCATCATAATCATTCACTAAATGATAACGACAAGCTTTAATACCAGCTTTTTCATAGACTGCTTTCATCTTTGACTTGTATTTCATACAAGCCATGTCTGATATTTTAGTTCCTGTATTTACATTAAATTCTTCACGTAAAGCAGCTTCAGTTTCAAGCCAGTATTCATTTTCAGATTCAATCCAGTCAATCTTTCCATATTTATACGCAAAAAAAGCAACTGCACGATAGACTTCATCATAGTTTTCTAGTGAGTTTACTTTATAGTACTCTGTTAAAGAATTTCTACAATGGTGACTCATGGAATCATAAGATGTATCCCCAATACCCAGGACATTGACTCCTCTTTTTTTCAGACGGTCACAGAAATTCCAGTAATAGAGAGGGAAGTTTGGAGAAATAAAAACAACATTCATAATAAAACCTCCTATTAAACTGTTTCTACTGGTTTAAGTATAGCATTAATCTAATAGTTTGTGAAATTTGTGCACAAGAAAACGCACATTTCTGTGCGTTACTTGTTATCTTCTTTAATGAGCAGGCGAACTGCATCGCATGCAGTCTGGATTGTTTCATTCATATCTTTCCAGTTCATGATAGCAGATGCACGTTTGCCTTTGATGCTGCAAATGACAAATAGTGCAGCACATTCCATTTCAGAACATACAACATTTCCTCTTTGCCATGCTTTCCAGCGCAGTTTCAAGTGTTCTGCAAGAGGAGTGCTGTCAGGATCTACTTCACCAAAGAAAGAATCTTTTGAATGTGTAATGCCTTCTAAAAAATTCTTGTTTCTGTTTTTAGCGGCTCTTGCTAAAGCATCAACAACATGACGATCAGCAACAGCAGGATATTCAATTGGAATATATTGTCTAGATGTTCCTTCATCACGTACTGCAGCAGTAACAATAGCACCATCATATTTCATATTGTCATTAGGATCTTTGACAGTACCTGCAGTACCAATACGAATAAATGTATCAGCACCTACTTTAATCAGTTCTTCAACTGCAATAGCAGTTGAAGGGCATCCCATCCCTGTAGAACATACAGAGACTTTTACACCATCAAGTGTACCTGTCCATGTCTTATGTTCACGATTGTGAGCAACTAGTTTTGCATCATCTAGAAAACTCGCAATCAAATCCGTACGAAAAGGATCTCCAGGAAGAAATACATATCTTCCAACATCACCCTGTTTTAAATGTGTGTGATACATTAATTCATCATTATGTTCCATAGTAAATCTCCATTCTTTAACTGTATTGTAGCATAATATCTCTTTAGTTTTTCATCGATTTGTGATATACCATTGTCATGGGGAAAGATCAGCGTCAAATAGATTATGAAACAGAAATGAATAAATTTGCAGTAGGAGTCAGATATTTCATTGAAGTAAGATTAAGCAATACAACTGCATTTCATTACTTTGATGATCCAGAAGTCTTCTATGATACTTTAAAGGAAGCTGAAGATGTATTTGATCAGATTGAAGTAGGACCAGGATGGTCTAAATATCTTTATCATGAAACATATGATTTAGATAATGATCCACTAGTAACTACAGAAATCTTAGAAGTTACTGGAAGTTTCCGTGCATAACACAAAATAGAAAGGAAGGAATAACAAAAAGTCACTTAGGTGCAATGTCATTAAGTTAAGATGACCAAAATTAAAGAGAAGGCTGATCAAATGGTGAGTTACCTTCTCTTTTTAATTTGGAGACAAGACTAAAACTGCAGTGCACACTGCAGCGTTTTGGTATATAATGAAATCGTTAATCGA
>JAFULN010000047.1 GCA_017473335.1 Erysipelotrichaceae bacterium | reverse complement strand
GTTTCTCACTCAAATAATCATTGAAAAAGAGGTCAAACTCATATGAGCTTGACCTCTCACTTTATCCCCATTAGATGGCGGAGTATATCCCCACTATCTGGTGGCATCATTTACTGGGTCCCCTCCAGTTGGCGTTAACCCGCTTTATTTTCCTTTTTCAAATTTCTTAAATCCATGACGCATTGAAGTAATCAAAACCATCATAGGGAATATTTCAAGTCTTCCTGCCAGCATATCAAACATCATAACAAACTTAGATAAAACACTGAATTCACTAAAGTTACCAATTGGTCCGACTACGTTCAAACCAGGACCAATATTATTAAACGTTGCTGCAACAGCAGTAAAATTAGTTGTAAAGTCAAAATTATCCAAAGAAACAACCAGTATCGAGAAAAAGAAAATCAAAAAATAACATATCAAATACACACTCGTTGTACGAATCATCGCATTATCAACCGCACGATCCTCCAAACGAACTGCGTTGATTGAGCGCGGATGAACTAAATGACGAAGTTCCTTGATCCACATCTTAACATAAAGTACCAGTCGGCTCACCTTCATACCACCAGCAGTACTTCCTGCACAGCCTCCACAAATCATTAACAGCACTAAAATAAAACGCGAAAACTCTGGCCACAAATCAAAATTCGTTGCAGCATAACCCGTTGTTGAAATAATCGTTCCTACTGTAAAAGCTGCATGATGAAAAGCTTCATACAAACTTCCAAACAAACCAGATATATTAATTGTGATCAATAAGATCGCAGTCGCAACAATTGCCAAATACACTCTTACTTCTTCCATCTTGAAAGCTTGCTTCCACTTTTTAATCAAGATTAGATAATAAGCATTGAAGTTCACCCCAAAGACGATCATCCCAATAGTAACAATACTTTGTTGAAGTGTCGTGTAACTTGCCATTGAGTCATTTTTAACCCCAAATCCTCCAGTACCAGCAGTACCAACACCTATAGCAATCGCATCAAAAACAGGCATTCCCGAAAGAATCAAAGCTGAAATAATCACAATTGTCATTCCAAGATAGATTCCATATAGAATTTTTGCAGTCGAGCGAATCTTTGGCACCAGTTTTCCTACCTGCATCCCTGGACTTTCTGCACGCATCAGATGCATGTTGTATCCACCAGATAGAGGAAGAATCGCCATCATGAACACAAGTACCCCCATACCTCCAACCCAGTGAGTAAAGCTCCTCCAGAAAAGGCTCGTATGCGAAAGTGCCTCTACATCCCTTAAAATACTTGAACCAGTTGTTGTAAATCCAGAGATTGTTTCAAACAGTGCATCAACATAATTCGGAATATCTCCGCACAGACAAAGCGGAAGTGCTCCGCCAAGAGCCAAAAGAATCCAGCTCAGTGCTGTTGCAACCATCCCATCACGCGAATAAAACACCATGTCATCTGGTTTGTTGCGCACAATTAATCCACCAACCAAGACATAAACAACAATGCACCCAAGATAATAAAGCCCTTCAGGCTCCCCATAAATCAAAGAAACAATCCATGGCAAAACCAGAAATGCTGCCTCAAAACATAACACATACCCTAAAAAGTACACAATAAATCGTCGATTCATAACGCACCTCTTAAGCCATGATATCCTGAATGTCGTTAAGACCCTGATTTGTCGTCACTACAATGACCTGATCCCCAACCAGAATCATATCTTTACCTCGAGGAGTAATAATCTTATTTTTACGGATAATACAGCAGATCAGCAAGTTTTTCTTTAACGAGAGTCTTTCAAATGGAACACCCACAACTTCAGATTGTTCCTTGATTTTAAACGCCAAAGCTTCTGCCTTTCCACCAACAATGCGATACAATGTTTCTACATTGTTTCCACTTGCATTTTCCATCGCACGCACATACTGCAGAATACTGTTTGCAGTAATATGTTTTGGTGATACTAAAGCTCCTAAATTCAGTTTCTCAATCACATCTTCAAACGAAATACGATTCACTTTTGTAACACGTTTCGCCTTAGAATGATCCCCCGCAAATAAAGACAACATAATATTTTCTTCGTCGAAGTTTGTCAGTGCAACAAATGATTTAACGCTTTCAATACCCTCTTCTAACAGTACTTCTTGCTCAGTTGCATCGCCGTGGATGATCACCGCTTCAGGCAGCTGTTCACTCAACTCTTCACAACGTTTGCGGTCTCTTTCCACGATTTTTACTTCAAACCCTGTACTTAGCAGCTTTTCAGCCAAATAACGCGCAATCGTACTTCCACCAACAATCATAGCACTGTCAATCTGATGGTATTCAACCAGAATCTTCTTAAAGAATTCTGCAGCTTTCTTAGGAGATGCAATAAACGAAATTTTGTCTCCGCCCTTTAACACAAAATGACCATTTGGGATAATGACTTCTTCGCCGCGTTCTACAGCACAAACCAAAACATCACACAAAAACAGCGAGACAATTTCCATGACTTTACGATTGTGCAGCACACAATTTTCAGGCAGCTGAACACGCAAAAGTTCAACACGCCCTTTCGCAAAAGTGTCTGCTTTAATCGCTGAAGGGAAACGCAGCAGTCGTGCAATTTCATCAGCAGCCGCCTGTTCAGGATTAATAATCATTGATAACCCTAGTTCTTCACGAATAAAACCAATTTCCGTATTATAAATTGGATTTCTTACACGTGCAATTGTATGACAGTTCCCTGCCTTTTTCGCAATCAAACAACACAATAGATTCAATTCATCCGATGTTGTCACCGCCAAAAGAAGATCAGCTTCTTCGACGCCCGCTTCCATCTGCACACTATAGCTGGCGCCATTGCCAACAACACCCATAATATCCAGCGAACTCGAAATCCCTTCAACTAAAGCTGCATTTGTATCCACAACGACAATATCATGTCCTTCTTCATTCAGGGATTCAGCCAGCGTTCTGCCGACTTTTCCACATCCCACAATAATAATCTTCATATTTACCCTATCCTTTGATGATATACAAATTTTAATCCAAACCCTATTCTTTGACAACCAGATTATATCTATTCTTAGCTATTTCTTATTTCCAAGAAACATAAAGACCAGAGCTGGTCTTTATTTTGTAATGTTTTTCATAATTTGACTGAGCTGATTTTCGCTAATTCCCAGCACATTCATACAGTAGTGATGTGCTCCTCCCAGTTTATCTAGTTCATCCAATGAAATCGTCATATATTCTTCACGAGCAGTAATCAAAGGCTGTACATCTTTCTTCGTCTGATCACTCATCGCATTGAATTCTTTCATTAACTGAGGATCCGCTTCTTCATCATTAGTTCGCAAATAGTCAGCCATAATGAAATCACGATCTGCGCCCATTAAACTTAGCACCAAAGCAGATGCAAAGCCTGTACGATCCTTTCCAGCTGTACAATGGAAAATCATTGGCAAGTTCTTTTCATCTGTCATCAGCAGCATAAACTCTCTATATGCTTTCTGCGCAGCAGGACTATGTACAAAGTTATAATATTGATTTTTCATCGTCTTAGACAAATCTCGATCCAGCGCATCCAGATTTTTAGCACCAGAAGCCAATGCAGCAGCATCTGCCATCGGATCCAAAGATACCGTATTCAACCCTGCAGGATTAGGAAATTCCTTAACTTCTTTAGGCCCTCTGAAATCCACAACGGTCTTGATTTCATTCTTTAATATCTCAATATCTTTTTCTGTACTAAACATTAATCTTCCTGAACGAATTAATTTTCCATTCATATTTCCATAAGTTAATGGACGCACATTATATACTTTATCAAACTTCATAATATTTCCTCGCTACCTGTTCACTTTATATGAATCACTCATCTTTGTCAATCAAAAGAAAACTCTCTTTGTTTCCAAAGAGAGTTTCATTGTTGTTCAACTTATTCAGCAGCTACCTTGATACCAGGACCCATAGTAGTAGAGATAGTGATGCTCTTCATATAAGTACCCTTAACTGCAGCAGGTCTAGCCTTCATCAGTGTATTGTACAGAGCCTTGTAGTTTTCAAGCAGCTGTTCTTCAGTGAATGAGCACTTTCCGATCAGGCAGTTGATATTACCTTCTTTATCTGTACGGTAAGTAACTTTACCCTTCTTGATTTCGTTAACTGCGTTAGCGATATTCATAGTTACTGTACCTGTCTTAGGGTTTGGCATTAATCCCTTAGGACCCAGCAGCTTACCAAGCTTACCAAGTTCACCCATCATGTCTGGTGTAGCAACGATTACATCGAAACCGAACCATCCACCTTTGATTTCATCCAGCATATCCTTGCCGCCTACGAAATCTGCACCAGCATCCTTAGCTTCCTGTTCCTTTGTCTTAGTGATAACCAGAACCTTCTGTGAACGGCCTGTTCCGTGAGGAAGAACCATTGCACCACGGATCTGCTGATCAGCGTGACGAGGGTCAACATTCAGGTTGAATGAAACTTCAACTGAAGCATCGAACTTAGCGATGTTAGTGCTCTTAGCCAGTGCAACAGCTTCTGTTGCAGTATAGCTCATTGTCTTATCAATCTGCTTTAAAGCTTCTGCGTATTTCTTTCCTGCCATGTTCTTACTCCATTCCTTCTACAACAACACCCATATTGCGTGCTGTACCTGCAACGATTCTCATTGCAGCTTCTACATCATTTGCGTTCAGGTCTGGCAGTTTGTATTCAGCGATCTGTCTGCACTGTTCCAGAGTGATCTTACCTGCCTTAACAGCCTTAGGGCTTCCTGAAGCCTTAGAAATTCCTGCTGCTTCCTTAATCATGTGTGCAGCTGGTGTAGTCTTCAGAACATAGTCGAAGCTCTTGTCTTCATATGCTGTGATGATTACTGGTACTACTTTGCCCATTCTGTCACGTGTAGCATCGTTAAATGCTGTACAGAACTGAGGCATGTTGATTCCAGCTGATGCCAGCGCTGGTCCTGGTTTTGCCTGCCCGCCCTTGAACTGAAGCTTGCAGACTTTTGCAACTTTCTTTCTACTCACAAGACTTACCTCCATTAAATAATTTGCTTGTGCTGTGGTTTTCTGAGCAGGTGCATACCGCTCTCCCACGCATGTTAAAAGCACTTCAAGAGTGCTTCATTAATATATCACTTTGTACATAGTGCGTCAAGCGAAAAATGCTTTATTTTAAAGGATTTTTTGAGCTTTTTCATACATCATTTCAAACCATTTGTCCACATCTTCAAAATGAGATTCTAGCTCATATTTTAATCTTTGCGCAACATCAAGTGCTTTCTGTTTTTGTGTCAAAGAAATCAAATTATTTTGATATGCAAATTCTAGTTCATCTTCATCCAGTACGATGACATTCCCACTTAAATCATAGACAACATCTAAAATCAAGTCTGTAAACCACGAATCTTCTTTATCAAGATGAACTTCATTACATACATCAAAATAGATTTGAAACAGCTTGCCAGATTGATCAAACATTGCAGTGGCCCACAAAGGTACATTACTCCATGCACACTGCATCCAGGTTATCCCTACATCACAAATGGTTAACTGATTCTCTCCAACTTTAAATGGTTCGCTGACTTTCTCCATTTTCACAATGCCAAAGAAACAATTCTCATCCTGAACCCAGCATCTTTGGGCCTTGGTAATTATTTTCCATTCTAGACGTTTCCAGCCTCTTTTATCTAACATGTTCTATCTCCATCAATACAGGAAAAACACAGCATTTCTGCTGTGTCTAATCATTAATAACCTGAAGTTTTTTCTCCTTCAATGAGTTTGATTGCAGAGCTTGTTCCCAGACGATCAACGCCCACCGCCAGATAATCTTCCATATCCTGAACAGAACGAATACCTCCAGCTGCTTTCATCTTTACATCTGGTCCAATATGCTTTTTAAACAAAAGAATATCTTCCATAGTTGCTCCAGCAGTTCCAAAACCAGTACTTGTCTTAATATAGTCTGCTTTTGCATTTGTTACTGCATGACACATCGCAATTTTTTCTTCTTCATCCAGATAACATGTTTCAATAATAACTTTCAGAATATGATCTCCGCACGCTTCCTTTAATGCACGGATTTCATCTTCAACTTTCTGATAATCTTTATTCTTAACATCAGCGATATTGACTACCATGTCAATTTCATTTGCACCATCAGCCAATGCAGACTTCACTTCTTCCACCTTAGAAGATGTGCTGTTATACCCCAAAGGGAACCCTACAACTGTACAAAGATTTACTTTATCTCCATACTTTTCATGCAAACGCTTTAAATAACACTGTGGAATACAGATAGAAGCAGTCTGATATTCAATGGATTCTTCAGCGATTTTCTGGATCTGTTCCCAAGTTGCAGTCGCTTTCAGAAGTGTATGATCGACATGACACAAAATTTCATTAGTATTCATAAAAACCTCCAAGTTTTCTATATATTAAGTTTCTCAGCCCTAAGCCAAAAAGTCAAGAAAAAGGGAGATTAATAATCCCCCTGTACAATCATTGCATCAATAACTTTCTGCATACCCGCAATATTTGCGGCAGCAACATAATTTTTAGAATCCAAATCATATTGAGCCATTGCATTTTCACACTGCTGATGAATAGCTTTCATGATACCCTTAAGTTTTTCATCAACTTCTTCAAAACTCCACGATAAGCGCATGCTGTTCTGTGACATTTCCAGTGCGGATGTTGCCACACCACCTGCATTCGCCGCTTTACCTGGCGCAAATAGAATATCTTTTTCGCGATACACTTTAATCGCTTCATTGTTAGATGGCATATTTGCACCTTCTGCAACCAAAATACAGCCATTATTAATCAAACGTTCAGCTCGTTCTTTATTGATTTCATTCTGAGTAGCACATGGCAATGCTAAATCAATGCACAAGTCCGCATCATAGACTGATCCCGCAAAGTATTCACCATGTCCTGCCATTGCTGGATAATCCACCAATGAACCGCGGTGAACTTCCTTGATTTGTTTCACTGTATCCAGGCACAGATGTTCGTCCACGATGTATCCCTTTGAATCGCTCATCGCCACTACTTGAATACCATTTTGCATTGCCTTTTCAGCTGCATAAATTGCCACATTTCCTGAACCTGATACAATCGCTTTCTTACCTTCAGGTGTCATATTGTGCTTTTTCATCATTTCCAACACAAAGTATACAAGACCATATCCTGTTGCCTGTTTTCTTGCCAAAGAACCACCATAACTCAATCCTTTACCAGTTAAAACACCGCGTTCAGAGACACCTTTAATTCTACGATACTGACCATAGAAATATCCAATTTCTCGTGCTCCTGTTCCCATATCACCTGCAGGAACATCCACATCTGGCCCAATATGACGATACAGTTCAGTCATAAAACTCTGACAAAAACGCATGACTTCATTGTCACTCTTTCCTTTTGGATCAAAGTCACTTCCACCTTTGCCTCCTCCAATTGGAAGAGTAGTCAGTGCATTCTTAAAAATCTGTTCAAATCCTAAAAATTTAAGCATCCCCATTGTTACAGATGGATGCAGACGAATACCACCTTTGTAAGGGCCAAGCACACTGCTGTACTGCACACGATATCCACGATTTACATGAACCTGCCCTTTATCATCCATCCATGGAACTTTAAAAGTAATGATTCTTTCCGGTTCGCACAATCTTTCTAAAACTGCCATCTTTTCATATTCTGGATGACGATCAAAAATCACTTCAACTGATGTAAGCACTTCTTCCAAAGCCTGTAAAAACTCTGGCTGTGACGCATCTTTTACTTTGAATTCATTTAATACTTTTTCAATATAGCTGTTCATATGAAGTCTCCCTTCAACCCATGGTTCTATTTTACAACCAAGCATTTCATTATGTACATCATTTTTTATCGACAAATCTCAAAAACAAACCAATTTTACACAATCTTCTGAAACAGTTTTCAAATCGTTTTATTCATTTGTAAACGGTAATTCAAAGAATGAAATCTCATCCAAATTACTACCTTTGTTGGAAGATCTACCTGCAAAACTACGAAAGTCCATCAGCTAACTAACTGATGGACTTTTTGGCGATTATAGAGGGTACCTATTATTTACCGTTTACCGACTCTTTTATTTTTGTTCAATTTTCTCAATTCCATAGGCGAGTCAAATGAACCAACCGTAACATATAAAATCTATTCTCAGATTTCATCATGGGCTCTTGAAACTAATTGATTAAATCTCTTCAATTAGTTAAGATTGCTTGTATCAGCAAAAATCTCATCACTACGACTAAACAGTTCTATAAACATGGCTTTTCTTTCATCGTTCATTTCTATAAAGAATGGTAATTGAATTTTCATGATTTTATTATCCTGCAATAAAACAATTGAATAGTTGCAATTTAACGGAATATCATGCAAATCAACTGTAGAATAGCCTTCTTCAATATCCCATTCCTCAAAATCTAAAGAATAAAGATACATCAATGCTTGTTCGTATGTATCTTTCTCTGCCTTTGAAATACCAGCAACACTTGCTTCAAAGCAACGCCTTAATAATTCAATCTTCTCCACATATGCAATTTCCACCCAAACAGAATAACGACCATCTGTATCATGCAAAAGTGAAGCAACTAGCTGATAATGGTCTCCGACCTCATTTCCACCGTAAAAATATGGTGCTACTAAAGCTCGTGCTCTTTCGACAGAACAATTTTCAATTTCTAAATTTTCCATTGATAATAGAATGGGGGCTTCTTTAACATCTTGTTCAGAGTTTGATATTGTTAAAGCACAGCACAATACTATAAGCAGTGGTAAAATCTTAATTGTTAAGAATTTTTTGAATTCCATTAGCTCCCCCTTTTAAGTAGAACCAAATAATGATATTAATTAACTGAATCCTAGTCTAATGATATATATCATCCAACACTCTACATGCTGCAGGTTGAGTATAATCGTTAGGGTTACCATTCCAAGTATGATACAGATTTTGATCAAATTCTTCATTAGAATCTTCCTTAATAACTTTATCTTTAGTCATTACAAATGCTTTTGTTCCATACCACGCTAAAATGTCGCATTGCCCATGATAACTTCCATATATGACATCGACACCATAAAGTTGCCCCAAATCGCCAAAGAATTCAGAAGCATCATTGAGACCTCGTAAATAATTATTAATACTTATAGCAGCGTTCACACCAGTTCTTGCTGTTACTGTAATTAACCCCCCTGGTAAGAGAACTGTTATAATTGCGTTTACAATTAACGATATTACATAATCGTCTGCAGCCCCTTGAAAATAATCCTCCGCTGCCTGTATTTCCCAAGTGTAATAGCCTGAGTAATAAAAGTTCGAAAATCCATCGGCAGGTTTGACATTTAAAGTTCTAAGGTCAGGATCTACATATATCGCCCTCATATTAGAGTTTCCTTCACCAAAAATTACTGTTGTAATAAGAACATCATCAACATAATGATACCCTATATCACCGATCCTTTCGAAATGTATTCTTTCGTTTGTTGAAGATAGAATATAGTCAATTTCTATGCATGGTTCATTTGAATCAGTACCACGCACATTAGGTGAATATGCATCTTTATTTATTCGAATTACTACATCCTCAAAGCCCGCAGAAGACCAATCAATATTGTCTATAACTTCAATGTTCTCTTCAGCAACTACAGTATCACTCATATTAGGAATGATTAACCCGAAAACAACTGCAATACTTAAAAATAAGTTAAATACTCTTTTCATTTTTATGTATTATCAATGTACGGTGGCTTACATTGATTTTTCTTTCTAAGCCTATCTTATATCAAGTATGTCTTAAGGTTATTTGATATACTTGGTTGTAGATAAAATTCATGCTCCCGCTAAAAAGAAACTATACTAAGTACGTGAATACTTTAACAACAATTTACTTTTTTCTTGTCCATTGGTTTATTCTTCGCATGCAATTGAACCGTAATATATTGATACCTTAGTGTTTGTTGATATACTCTACTTTTATATATCATAGATCAACAAGTTAAGCAACTATGATGATTTATTTTATTTGTGTCAGTCAAAAAGAAAGAACGTAAAATCCAAGCTTGACGATACATGCTATTTACCGCTTACATTCATTTCTTCTAAATCAAAAAAGAATTCAGCATTAATTTAAAAAATCCCCGAGCATACATACCCAGGGATTTCTGATTAAACATAATAATTTACATACCAGATAAGCGTAAGGACAATTCCAATCGAAAGGAAGAAAAGTCCAGTAATAAGAATACAGCTATCGTTATTTTTTTTCATCTCACGCATTTTTCGTTCACGATAATCAGCATATCGTTCCTGTCTTGCTCTACCCATAGGGATAAAGGTAAGAACTACATTTCTTAAAACAAAGCCAATTCCGACAAGTGCTCCTTCACTGCTGACATACAGCATCGCCGCAAATAATGTCATCAATATTCCAGACACAAAGAATGCATCTGACAATATTTGAAGATTTACTTCAATTCTATCTGTGAAAAAGCCTTTTGACCAAATGACAAGAAACGCAATAATTAATTCAATACCAATACAAATTGCATACTTAATTAACGAACTTCTATTTTCTTGTTTCATTTATCTTTGTCCATCCAATTACTTAATTAGCTGCTTGTATTCTTTCTCTTCAGCGTCGTTGCAGTATACGAAATGTCCAGGAGTAATCTCACGGAACGATGGTGTATCCACCGAATAATCGTGTTCTGCAATTGGGTTGTAGTGAATTCTCACACGCTGTTTTTCGTAAACTGGGTCTGGTAGAGGAATCGCAGAAAGCAGTGATTTTGTATATGGGTGCAATGGATTCTTGAAGAGTTCATCTGAATCAGCAAGTTCAACCATCTTGCCAAAATACATAACACCAATTCTATCAGAGAAGTATTTTACAACCGACAAGTCGTGTGCAATGAACAGAATTGTCAGTCCTAAACGTTCTCTCAAATCGTTCAGCAGATTAATAACCTGTGCCTGAATCGATACGTCAAGTGCAGAGATAGGTTCATCCGCAATGATCATTTCAGGCTGCATAATAACAGCTCTTGCAATACCAATACGCTGACGCTGTCCACCAGAGAATTCATGAGGATAACGATCCGCATGTTCAGGAACAAGACCAACCATATCCAGGATTTCATAAACCTTTTCGTTAATGTAATCCTTATCAGTTACGCCCTTAATCACAAGACCTTCAGAGATAATATCACGTACTGTCATACGAGGATCAAGTGAAGCAATAGGGTCCTGGAAAATCATCTGAATCTGAGTAACAAGCTTACTCTTTTTAGCGATTTTACAGCGATTCTTGTATTCCTTTTTGAGTTCAGCAAGCTTCTTGTCATCAAGCTTAGCAGCTTCAAACTTTTCTGCATATTCTGCTTCCAGTGCTTTCAACAGTGATTTTGCATATTCCTGATCAACTTTCTTGCTGTCAACCTTTGCATCTTTGATTAATGCACGGTTCTTATCAACAATAGCGCCTAATTCTTCATTAATCTTTTTGATTTCTTCCTGAATTTCTGCTTTTCTTGCTGAATCAACATTCTTTTCAGCACGTAATGCCTTAATCTTCTTAGATGCCTCAGAACGTGCAGTACTAATCGCATCTTTATAAGAACGAATACCTGCGCCAATTCTTTGTCCCTTGAAATAAACATTTCCAGAAGTAATATCATACAGCTTAATGATAGAACGTCCTGTTGTTGTTTTACCACAACCTGACTCACCTACAAGCCCAAATGTTTCGCCTTTTCTAATTTCAAAGCTAACATCATCAACAGCTTTCAAATCTTTTCTTCCAAGACGGAAATACTGACAGAGGTGTTCCACTTTCAACAATACTTCATTATTATTCTGCATGGTTACCTCCTCTTTCCTTCATTCTCTGAATACGTTCAGTAATGATCTTTGGAATTTCTACCTTTGGTGCATCTGGATGCAGCAGCCATGTTGCAGCATAATGTGTTGGAGAAACTTCAAACATTGGTGGTTCCATTTCAAAGTCAATCTCCAATGCATATTTATTTCTTTCCGCAAACGCATCTCCAACAGGTGGATAAATCATATTTGGAGGTGTACCTGGAATTGCATCCAGTTTTTCGTTTGTATCAAGGTCTGGCATAGAAGAAAGCAATGCCCAAGTATATGGATGCTGAGGATTATAGAATACTTCTTCAGCTGTACCATATTCTACAATTTTACCTGCATACATAACTGCAATTCTATCAGCGATATTCGCAACAACACCAAGGTCATGCGTAATAAAGATGATTGACAGATTATGTTCGCGTTTCAAACGATTAATCAGTTCAAGAATCTGAGCCTGAATTGTTACGTCCAGCGCAGTTGTAGGCTCGTCACAAATCAATACATCAGGGTTTGCTGAAAGTGCAATCGCAATAACGATACGCTGACGCATACCACCTGAGAATTCAAATGGATACTGTCTGTAACGCATTCTGGCTTCTGGAATACCAACTTCTTCCATCAGCTTAATTGCCTTTTCTTTCGCAATGCTCTTTGTAAGTACATATACGCTCTGTGAAGCTTTTTCCTTAAGATAATCAATGATTTCTACACATTGCTTATCTGCATCAAAGTTTTCTGCGTTTGCAATATCAGCTTTAAATTTGTTCATGACACGTACAATGACTGAAACAATTGTTTCAATCTGAACTGCAGGATCAATCACAGACTTAGGAACAACCTTCCAGTCAACTGTCTTACCCTTTGCCAGCAGCGCTTCTCTGCGTGCAGTCTGTTTCGCAAAACGTTCTTCTTCTTTAGGATTGTTTTTGATGTAGAAGAAATACTTTTCTACTTCTCTTTCCAATGCTCCGCCAAAAGTATAAGCTACGTTATCTTTAATAACTGCCAGTGGATCAATTGCTGCAAGAACACTCTGAGTTACATTCTTGCATGCAGCACTTGCATCTTTTTCAGTAAAATTGCCTGCTTTAAAGAATTTGATTGTTTCTTCCAGTACATTGATAGCAGTTTTCTTGTTTTCAACTGTCTTACCAAATGAGTAATTTACTGCAATCTTAACCATGTCAATGAATGAATCCATAAAGTCTTCAGCTAAGAACTTACTAGAAAGTTCATTCGCTTCTTCTGCACTCATCTTGCTCATGTCAGTATCTGGATGTTTATAAACATAGTAACCAATACTGAAGAAATTGTACTCTGCCTGTTCCAGCATTTCCTTAGTTGTCTTTTTAAGAGCTTCAAGCATCTGAACAGTTTCAGCTGACGCTTCTTTCTTAGATGCACCTGCTCCAATCAGTTTCTTTACAGTATCAACAACATTTAATTTAGCACGTTCAGCACGAACAGCACCATCTAATGCAGCAGCATGTTCCTTAAGAACTTCTGCATAGTTTGACATAAAGTACTTGTCATTAATTTCTTTTAACTTTTTACCAATCAGGTTTAATGTAGATACAACATCCACTTTCTGCTTCTTTTCAGTCATAAACAGCAAGTCTTCAATAGAAGAAAGCATTTCTTCTGCAGCAGTATGTGAAACGTTGTAACTGTTTTCAAGCTTAATTGCCTGAATATTAAATTCATCAAATGTCTTGACGTATTTATCAATATCTGAAACTGTAACATTTGCATTTGGATTTTCTGCAATTGCTTTTTTCATCATTTCAGATAATTCTGCTAATGTTTTATTAAAAGTTTCTTTCGCATCCTTGCGATTCGCTTTGTTTTTCAGAAGCATTGCTTCTGTAATCTGTCTACCAATTCGCATGATAGGGTTCAGCGCTGAAAGAGGATCCTGGAAGATCATCGCAATCTTGTCACCACGCAGCTTATGCATTTCCTCTTCAGGAATACGCATCAAATCCTGGCCATCATATAAGATTTCTCCACCTTCAAAAATAGCATTACCAGCAGAAATACCCATAATACATTTTGAAGTAACAGATTTTCCTGAACCTGATTCCCCTACAATCGCAAGAGTTTCACCTTTATAAAGATCAAAGGAGATATTACGCACTGCCTGCACTTTGCCGGCATCAGTACGGAAAGAGACCTTAAGTCCATTTACCGATAATTTAACTTCTTTTTTCATGCTTAATCCTCCGTACCTCTAAGTGATGGGTTAAATGCATCACGCAAACCATTACCAAACAAGTTGAAGCTGAGCATTAATAAAACTAAGAATGCACATGGGAACAATGCAACATATGCAGCATTGGCCATAATTGACTGCTGTCCTGCAGCAATCAAAGTACCAACAGATGTCATATTACCTGCTTCAAGATTGATAATTCCCAGATAAGATAAACTTGTTTCTGAGTAAATCATAGAAGGAATTACCAGTGCAAAACTTGTTACGATTGTACCAAGACCATTCGGGAAGATATGTTTAAACATAATTCTCGAGTCTCTAGCACCAAGAGTTCTTGCAGCTAAAACATATTCCTGATTCTTAAAGCGATAGAACTGCATACGGGTTCTTCCTGCCATGCCAATCCATCCAGTCGCAAAGAATGCGATAAACAATACCAGCGCCTGACTAGATGTACCCATATGATATTTCAGTAATGTAATAACGATCATAGAAGGTACAGAACCCAGAATTTCTGAGAAACGTTCCATGAACAAGTCGATTTTTCCACCAAAATATCCAGAAATTGAACCCCAGATGACACCAATCACAAAGTTACAAATCGCAACTGTTGTCGCAAACAGGAATGAGAATCTTGCACCATATGCTAAACAAGCAAAAATATCTTTACCAGTCTGTGTTGTACCAAACAGGAATGAAGGTTTAGTAATACCATCCTTAATTACTTCGTTATGCTGATAAATATAGTATTCATAGTATTCAGCTCTAACTTCAATACCACCATCCACTCGACGTCCATAAACATAGTAGTGCTGATCGCCGTCTTTCTTGAATCCATTTTCTCCTTCAATTCTCAAAGAGTTATATTCAGCAATAACACTTGTTTCTTCACCTGCTGCATATTCCCAGTAATTAGGAACAATTTCACCCTTGCTGTTCAGCTTAGGCTTAATTGTTGCAGCATCAAGTTTTTCAACTTCGTAATAAATATTGGCATCATACTTGTTTTTTTCTAATGTAGGTCTTTCAGACGCCTTAACAATAGGATAAAGTACTTGAATGCCTGTTTCATTCTGATATCTTTGAATATCTTTATATTCTTCTGGTGAGATAATCTTATATTTACCGAAACCTACTCCATAGTATGTATCATAGCGATAAACATAGCTTCCATCTGCAGCGATTTCATATTCACCATGCTTGATGACTTCTCTGCCAGTTTCCTGAGCAAGAGCCAAGTCTTTTAAATAACCAACTCTACTTGTGTTCTTTTCTTTGCAACCATCCCAAAAATCAATGCCACTTTCTACAAACAATGAATTTTTAGGAGTCACATATGAATACACCATATCATAGTATTTTGGCTGAAATGGTGTGAAAAGAGGTGCAAGAATTGCAAACAAAACAAGTATTGAGATTACGATACCACCAACAACGGCACCTTTGTTTTTACAGAAGCGATTAAAAGCACCCTGGAAATAGCTTACAGGTTTAGTTTCAAATCTGCTGTCATGATATAAGTCTCTTTTTGTTGCAAAACGCAGCTTTTCTTTGGGGATATTTCTCATGTTTTCATCCATAATTATTTAGCCCCCATTCTGATTCTTGGATCAATGAATCCATAGCTAATATCAATAACGATACCTGCTGTTAAGCTAACCAAAGTATAGAAGCCAGACAACAGCATAAAGAAATCATAGTCCTGGAAAGTAATGGAATTCAGATAAAGTCCACCAACCCCATTAATTCCAAAGATTTTTTCAATAATCAATGACCCAGAAAGCACTGAGATAAATTCACTGAGGATTGAAGGGAAGATAACTACCATTGAATTACGCATCGCATGATGATAAATAGCCTGTCTCTTTGTAAGCCCCTTTGTTCTTGCAAGAAGCATAAATTCTCCAGTAAGCACTTCAGAAAGTTCAGCACGAGTATAACGAGCATACCCTGCAATTGAACCTAAGCACAAAGCAAAAACAGCAGGAAGCATAGAACGGAATACTCTCATCGTAAAGTATTCGTTACTTGTAGACATTGTCAATGGGAACCATCCAAGTTTAAAGCAGAACAAATATTGAATTAGTAAAGCCAATACAATAGATGGAACCGATATCAACAGAATAATGAAAATATTAATTACCTGGTCTTGCCATTTATTCTTTTTAAGTGCAGCGATGATACCTAACCCCAGACCAATTGGAACACCAATCAGCGATGAGTAAATATTAATCAGAACTGTAGGAGGAAGATGATTTACAAATACCTCCCAAATGTTCATGTTTAAATATTCACCATATGTAGTTACGATACCGAAGTCTCCTTCTGTCACTATTCTTTTGATATAGGTTCCGTACTGAATCATAATCGGAACTCGGTCATAGGTCCAAACACCATTTTCTCCCTCTTGAATGTTAGTAATCCAACCTCTACCCTCAAGAGTTTTCATAACGATTTCAGGATCCTGGCCCGGAAGAGCGTTCGTAGGAATAGGTAAAAGTTTGATGAGCACAAAACACATCGTAAAAATGATGGCAAATGTAAACAACATCAAGCTTAAACGCTTCGTTACATATTTAAACATATACATAGGTTTTTCTCCTTTGTCTTGTTATTTTCTAACTCATAGTAAACATAAAGCTAAAAGTAATGATTGCACATTACACTAGCAAACAATAAAATAATTGATTCTTTATAATTCATTTACAGTACGCAATAAATTATTGATTCAATCCGGAATATACACAAACGTATTTTTTACAAAATTTTTTGAACAATTTCAATTTTTTGGGAATTTCTCACAATCCAAACGGGCGGTGAGCAAATTTGCCCACCGCCGTTGGCATTGTATTAATTAATCAGTCGATTAAACTATTCAGACTTCTTATATTCTGCAGACAGGTCGTTGTTGTTCTGTGCAACAAAGTCAGCCCATTCAGCATCAGTGTAGTTAACTTCGATATATCTCAGACCACCGAAGCCCATGAATGTGTGTTCATCTTCTGAGAAGTAAGAGAACTTAGCACCAAGGAATGATCCACCACCGTCAGCAATCAGCATGATAGAACGGCTTTCCTTGATTGTCAATTCTTCCAGAGCAGACAGGATCATCAATCTAGCTTCAACTGGAGCGAATCCTTCAGCCCAGTTATAAGTCTTAGGCTGATTTTCTGTTGCTGCAAGACCATTCAGGCAGAAGTACCAGTTCTGAACGCTCATAGTGATTGTTTCACCAGCACCTTCATAATCGCCTTCAGGCATTGTCAGAGTCATATCGATAGATGGAGTATCCCAGTACATATGATAGTTCAGAGAATCATCTGGGTTAACAAATGCACCAATGATATCAAATGGATTAAATGCGTTTCCTGAGAAACCGTATCCGAAACCGATCTGAGTAGCACCAGTACGGAATGCTTCAACCCACTGAGCACCAGCAGATGCATCAAATACAACATCAATCTTATCTTCCAGAGCTGTACCAGCAGTCAGACCATCAAGAACTTCCTGCAGGTAGTTTGCTCTAAATCTCTGCTTATCAGTATCTGAAGAAGAACCGTAAACCAGAGTGATATTCTTTTCAGGATCATAGCCATATTCTTCTGGGTTAGCCAGCAGAATATCGATAGCTTCCTGCATCTTAACTTTTGCAAGTTCAGGGTTGTAACCTGTCAGTGCAGAGTAAGCATCATCAGTAGAAAGATCTACCAATTCACCGCTAGACCACTTGCCATCAGCATTCTGTTCGAAGCCATAAGCACGCAGAATACCTTCTTTAGCAATAGTAGCGTTACGATACTGTCCACCATCTTCAAGTTCAGGTGAGTTTTCAATATCATAGTAGTAAGCAACGTTCAACAGACCGAAGCAAGGAACTGCTGATCCTGGCCAGATCTTTTCAACGATGTCGCTTCTGTTCAGAGCCAAGTTGAATGCATGTCTGAATTCCTGGATTGCTAAGATACCGTTGTTGTTTTCACTATTCTTCAAAGTAGCCAGGTTGCTGTACAGCTGCATACCGAATGTACCTGTAGAAGTTGATGTGAAGTAAACGTACTTAGAGTCGAGGTAATCAGCTACGTTTTCAGTCTGAAGAGTAGCATCATCATAGTCACCGTTCAAGAATCCCATCCACTTAGTAGCGAATTCTTCAACCTTACGGCAGTTGATTGCAGTAACGTTGTACTGGTTCTTGTACTGTTCCATGTTCCAACCATACCAGTTTTCGTTCTTAGCCAGTTTATAGTGAGAACCAGCTTCGAATTCAACCAGCTTATAAGGACCCCAGCTTGCAGTAGTTTCCAAAGATGAGTTGTAGTTAGAAGTCCACAGAGTTGCACCTGCTGCAGGAGCAATCTTAGAAGCTTCATACTTTTCTTTGTGAACAACTGGCAGGCTTGAGAAGTAGTATGGTGCCCATACAGACAGGCTGCCATCTTCCTTCAGGAATGAGTAAGCTTTATCCAAGCAAAGAACGATTGCGTTTTCGTCTTCGATTGCATAGATACCTACAGAATCCCAATCAACATCAGTTACAGTATTTTCAACATAAATAGCTGCATCATAACCAGTACCTGGTTCCAGATATGCTCCGTAGTAAGTGTACAGATCCAAACCAGAAATAGGGTCAGAGCCATCAGCATTGTTGTAAACAGTTGCATCATCGATTGCAACATATTCAGGGCATTCGTTACCGTTTTCATCAGTATAACCAGCTGCACCCCACATGTTCCATACGTTTGCATACAGAGTTTCACCAGCATCGATAGCTTCCTGAACAGATGCATAACCTAAGCTACCGATAGTTTCATAAGTACCTTCTTGGTTCTGGAAGAAGTAGTTCTTAGAATTCTTGATCATCAATGTGTCATAGTAAGTGTTAGCACGGAAGTTCATGAAAGCAGGGTCCAACAGCTGCTGCATTGAGTATTCAAAGTCAGCTGCAGTAATAGGTGTGCCATCATCCCACTTCAGATCATCACGAAGAGTGATTTTCCAAGCGTAGCCGCCTTCTGCCTTTTGTTCTTCAGTATAACCCCATTTAGCATCAACTTCAGCTGTTACATCTTCCAGCTTAGTTGCTGCAGAGAAGTTGGTAGTGTAAGCACCAGGAACGATAGCTGCCTTATTGATAGTACCGTCAGCATTGAACTTTTCATCGTTTTCGAACTTATAGTCATATTCGAAGAAAGATGATCCAATGTAACTCATAATCTGAGTGTCATTGTTGTCCGCATAAGTGAATTCATTCCAGTTACTAGGCATTACACTCGTAGTTGTGTTGTATTCAGCCTGCTTAAGATCAGCGTCTTTAACTCCGCCATCTCCACTGCCACAGCCAACCAGCATTGTAGCAGCGATTACTGAACACAAAACCAGAGATAGAACAGTTCTGAATTTCTTGTTCATAATATTTTTCCTCCTCATTAAAAAATATTTTCTCTCATTTTCCGTCGTGTTTTTTCTAATTTTTGTCAGAACCCACATCATTACGAAAAAACACCACGAAATACGGATATAGTCTTTTTATCATATTAATCCTTGACTGTCAATGAACCGTGACAATTTAATCACACTTTTTTGAAAAAAATTAACCAAGCAATGAAAACATTTTCATTGAAAAGTGTATAAAAAACAACGATTTTATCTATGCATTGCACTACGTTACTCTCCGTTTCAGATTCTATTTCCTTATCTAAAAACACAGCTTTTCCACCTCTCGTATTATATGTGTGGAAGTTAAATAATTACTTGCTTCCACTATCTCTATTTAAGATAATAGTTTCGTTTTGAATAAAGGTTTTATTTCCCACCTCTGCGGCTACTTCATGCATTCCGCTTATTAAGACTTAATCCTTT
>JAFULN010000046.1 GCA_017473335.1 Erysipelotrichaceae bacterium | reverse complement strand
GTTTCTCACTCAAATAATCATTGAAAAAGAGGTCAAACTCATATGAGCTTGACCTCTCACTTTATCCCCATTAGATGGCGGAGTATATCCCCACTATCTGGTGGCATCATTTACTGGGTCCCCTCCAGTTGGCGTTAACCCAAAATAGATTCTAAATAGTCTTTGACTTCAGCAAGTGTTCCTTTAAACATGCATTCGATTGAATCAGGATCACCTTTTACAGTATCTGTGACTAAAATTAGAGGGATTCCTAAGGATACTGCTGCATAGTCTTCTTTTGTATCATTGCCAATCATGATGACTTCATCACTCTGGTAGCCAGTCTTATTCAGTATTTCTTTGAAATAGTCTGGATTTGGCTTACAGAAATGATAGTCTTCAAAAGTAGTAATTACTGAAAAATCTTCAGTTGTTAAACCTGCCCACACAACACGCTGATAAGTTGCCATAGTTGGAAAGATAGGATTGGTCGCTAAAATGCGGTCAATCTTTTTTTCTTTGCACAGTTCAATAATTTCCTTAGCAGCGGGATGAAATCCACATCCTGATTTAGCCTGTATAAATTCATTGGCATAATACTCATTAAACTGAGGAATGAATGGAGTATGGTCCATCTGTACCACTTGATCAAAAGCTTTCCAGAACTGTACTTCATTGGTAGTCTTGCCATCATTTGTGACCATTTTCTGTAGTCCATTTAGAATTGCCTGAGGAATTTTATCTGCAGGAAGCTCACTTCCAATAAATTTTTTAGCAAGATTACCAATATAAATTTTAGTGAACAAGGGTTCATCCATAGGAAGCAGTGTGCCATCTAAATCGAAGAGTAATGCTTTGATCATGAGTTAACCTCTTTTTTTCATGATTGTGATTGATTTTGTCAAAGAAGAGACAAAGATGGTGCCAAGTGCTAATGATCCAGCACTTGCAAGTGTAGATAAGCCAATGCTTGTTGCATCGTTTAAACGATTTTGAATAATAGCAAGCATTGTACGGTACATACCGCCTCCAGGCACAAGAATAATCAGGGCACAGACGATAAATAAAGTAACAGGTGAATGCATTTTACGAGCTAGAATTTCAGCATAAACTGTAAATCCTGCAGAAGCAATAAACAAGGACAGTGGATCGCCTAAGCCCGATAGAAGACACAGATCATAGATCACATAACCTAAAGCTCCGCCAAAGGCAGCAGCTACTAGTTTTTGACCACGAATATTGAACATAACACCAAAACCATAGGTTGCAAGAAAAGAACCAAGTACGCGAAGAATCATCCGATGATCCCTCCCATCCACATCCAGATCATCATGCCAGCCCCATTGCCTAAGGCAACAGATACGGCCACCAGCAAAGCTTCTGCAGCTCTTGCCAGTCCGGAAATCAAATCGCCCGCGATGCTGTCACGTACGGCATTGGTAATCGCAAGTCCAGGGACAAGAAGCATGATAGTTCCGATAATGACAGTTTCAGTTGAAGCAACAAAATGGATTTCAGCTAATACCAAGGTCAGTAAAGTAAGTACTGCTGAAGAAATCGCAACTGTAAAGAAATTGTTCATTTCCTGTTTTGAAAGACTTTTTTCAATCCAGCGCACTAATATACCAATCAGAAAGGCAATCACTGCATCAGTAGGAATTCCTTCAAACAATAAAGTAAACCCAAAGGCACTTAACCCTGCAAAAAACAAGTCTTTTATAGTCGTATAAGGGGAATCATTTAAAATTTCATTCAGTTTATCTTCAAACTGTTTTTCATTTAACTGATCAGCATCACGCGATAGCTGATTGATTTGATCTACTTTGTTTAAGTTTGTACTGCGGTTACTGATACGGGATATGTTTGTGTAGCTTTTTCCATCCAGTGTAGCAGTAACATAAATGCCAGTTGGAAGACAAATGCTTTCTGCATGTTCCATCTTTAAGCTCATACAGATTCTGCAAATCGTGTCTTCAACACGGTAGGTTTCAGCTCCGCTTTCCAAAAGACACTTTCCTGCCTGTGTTGCAAGATACAGGATTTTATCTGGATTTGCCATGGCGTCATCTCCCCTCGATTCTTTAATTATAGCATTGTGAGGAGTAGATAGTGAAGAGTTAATTAGTATTCATACTTTAAAAAAGAATTCGATGTTTCGAATTCTTTTAGGATGACTTTATTTTATGATTTCAACTTTCACCATGACATCGCCATTTCTCATATTGCGTACTGCACCCAAGTTGTCAGTGACCATACCAAATACAGTATGTACACCATCAAGATGCGGCTGAGATTCATGAACGATGAAGAACTGACAGCAGCCAGTGTTTCTTCCTCTGTGTGCCATAGAAAGTGCACCTGGTACATGCTTGTGAGGGTTTCCTTTTGTTTCGCAAGGGATCGTATAGCCTAAATCGCCTGTACCATTTCCATAAGGACATCCTCCCTGAGAAACGAAATTACGGATAACACGGTGGAATGTCTTGCCATTATAGTAGCCTTTTTCAATCAGATTCACAAAGTTTTCAACAGTGATTGGAGCATCATCTGGATACAGTTCAAATGGAATCACTGCACCATTTTCCATAGTAATACAACCTTTAATTAAATTCATAGTTAATCTCCTTTAACCAAGATATTATAACTTATTCTTTATCTGAAAAACAGAGAAACTTCAAAAACTGTGCTATAATAAACCCATTGAAGAGGTGCATTATGAATTATTGTTGTCCTGTATGTAAAAAGACATTAAAATTAGTCCATCGAACTTGGGTGTGTGAAAATCGACACTCTTTTGATTTAGCTAAGTCAGGATATGTGAATTTGTGCAGAAACTTTAAGGCTTCACAAGGCGATAATAAAGAAATGGTAGCCTCTAGAACAGTATTTCTTGAAAAGGGATATTATCAGTCTTTAGCTAATGAAATGGTCAGTCTTGTCAAGAAGCTGAATCCAGAAGTGTTGTTTGACTGTGCCTGTGGACAAGGGTGGTATACCAAACAGCTAAAACAGGCAATCACGGGTGAAGTTCATGGTTTTGATATGTCCAGAGAAGCAATTTTACATGCTTCTAAGAAAGATAAAGAATCACACTATGCCATTGCCTCTATTTTTGATTTGCCTGCATTTTCCAAAAGTGTAGACTGTATTACTTTAATTTTTGCGCCAACTGCAGCAGAAGAGTTCCATCGTGTTTTAAAAGAAAATGGAATACTGATTACAGTGTCACCAGGGGAAAATCATTTGTTTGAGTTAAAAGAGGCAGTTTATGATCATCCTTATAAAAATGATCATACACCAGCGGTTTTATCAGGGTTTGATTTATTGGAACAGCGCTTTGTAGAAACTGAAATTTTTGTCGATTGTCCACAGGATATTCAGGCATTGTTTATGATGACACCTTATACTTACAAAACATCTGAACAGGATATGGCAAAGCTAAAAGCACTTCAGACACTAAAAACAAGAGTCCATTTTTCCATCTGTGTTTATCAGAAAAAAGTCAATTTTTATAAAAAAAGTATTGACATTGATTAGGTGGTCTGATATTATAACTAAGCGCTGAAGAGTTCAACGCAAAAATGGAGGTTTAGCTCAGTTGGGAGAGCATCTGCCTTACAAGCAGAGGGTCAGCGGTTCGAGCCCGTTAACCTCCACCATTTGCCGGCTTAGCTCAACTGGTAGAGCAACTGATTTGTAATCAGTAGGTTGTGGGTTCAAGTCCTATAGCCGGCACCATAGAAGTATGGAGAGGTAGCGAAGTGGCTAAACGCGGTTGACTGTAACTCAATTCCTTCGGG
>JAFULN010000045.1 GCA_017473335.1 Erysipelotrichaceae bacterium | reverse complement strand
TTCCAGCAGAATCAAATTTACCTTTCCTTGTTTTCTGTCTTTTCTTTCCATCATATTAAACACCTGCTTTTCTTTACACCTCAATTATAACACTTTATTTGAGCCATAAAAAAAGACCATCGACTTTGTCGATAGTCTGAAAGAAAGCTCATTTGAGCTTTCTTTTTCCTTAGTGAGCTTGAAAATAAATCAAGTTACATTTATAATGAGATATGAGGTGATAAAGATGTATAAACGCTATGTGGATGTCATCATGTTGAATGATAAACAAGGAGAAATACGCCCCTTGTATCTTCGCTGGGAAGACAAGACATATAAAATAGAAAAATATGAACTTATTGGGCCTCGCAATTCACATGTGGGCGGAGTTGGTGTTTTATATGTTTGTGAAATTCATGGAAAATCTCGTCATCTTTATTATGAAAAAAAGAATCGCTGGTTTGTAGAAAGTACACAGCCATAAAAAAGAAGCTGATATCAGCTTCTATTCATTCACAGGATCATACCAGTTAAAATGTTTACAGGCATAGTCAATTCCATCATCAAGATTGGATTTTGTGACAAAGTCTGCTTTTTCTTTTAATGCATCACATGCATTGCCCATGGCAATACTTGTCCAGCGTGGATCAAACATAATCATATCATTGTAGTCATCCCCAAAGACGACAACATCTTCAATAGGAGCTTTCAGATGATGCATCATATCCATAATTCCCTGATGTTTTGCATCAATCTGAAACATGAGATAATCTTTCACAAAACGAGAATTACCTAATGTATCTTTTAATGTGATTTTATAATCATCAGCTTCTGAAATGGAGATGTACATTTTATATATTTCTGTTAAGTCATCAATCTTTAAATCAGGGTTGATAATTGTGTTTGTCGCTTCCTGACGTTCTCCAACTTGTTGTCTGAATAAATCATCTTTCCCATGCAGATTAATAGAATCATCTAGAAGAAATAAAAGCCCATATCCTAAATCATCTGCTTCATGTGCGATAGCCTTAGCCTTTTCTAAATCTAAAGGATGATTATAGAGAAGCACATCATCTACAACCAGAGCCCCGCCTCCGCAGCATACCATATTATGAAGATGCACACTATCCATGAATGCTCTTGCTTTATAATGAGCTCTTCCTGTTGCAATAGAAACAAAATGTCCAGCTTCCTGAAGCTTTAACAGTGCCTGTTGTGCACTAGGTACAATCTCCTTAGTGCGATTATCAGTTAATGTACCATCAATATCAAAGAAGAAATATTTCTTTTTCATTTCAGCAGTCCTCCTGTAGTGATTGTGGTTGATGTGGATAATTGATGCAGTATTTCATCAATCAGTGAACGATGAGCAAGGCCATGACTAAATGCAGTAGCTCCTCCACAGGCAGTTGCTAAAAGAAGGGCTTTGTTGAAATCATTCGTTCTCAGCCACCCTGCAAGAAAGCCTGCAACCATGGAATCTCCTGCACCGACAGAATTTAATAAAGTTCCTTTTGCGATTCCCATGCGATAAACCTGTCCAGATTCATCTACCAGCAAAGAACCTTCGGAGGCCATAGAAACAAGCACATTACGAGCGCCTAATTCTTGAAGTTTTCTGGCATAAAAGATAACATCTTCATCGCCAGTTATTTCTGCATGAAACATCTCTTTCAGCTCTTCTTTATTCGGTTTGATGAGAAATGGATGATATTTCAAGACATTCAGAAGCAGTTTCTTTTCTGCATCAACAATGATACGTACATGTTTGTTCTGTATTCTTCTCATCATGATTTCATAAGTGTCAGCAGGCATGCATGAAGGAATGCTTCCAGAAAGAACAAGAATATCATTTTCATTCAACCGATCAATTTGTAGACACAGTTTTTCAAAATCCATGTCTTGAATAACGGGTCCCATTCCATTAATTTCACTTTCTTCATCTGATTTGATTTTTACATTAATACGGGTCATTCCTTTATCAACAACAATGAAGTTTGTTAATATACCCTGTTTCTCTAATGAGAATCGGAGCTGCTGACCAGTAAAATCCGCAATAAATCCAAGAGCACAGCTTTTTATTCCAAGCTCATTTAACACACAAGACACATTAATTCCTTTTCCACCAGCGAACAAATGTTCTTCTTTTGTACGATTGATCTTACCTAAAGATAGATGATCTACTTTAATTGTGTAATCCAGTGCTGGATTGAGCGTAACTGTATAAATCATGTCATATACCTCTGATATATTCAGTGTAACCAAACAAAGTCAAATCATCAAGAAAAAGAAATAAATTTATAAATGAATCAATAGAGCATCAGGGTGGAAAAAAAGATAAAATAAGATAGAATAATTTCAGGAGGAAACCATCATGTATTTTATTTGTTACCCTAAATGTTCAACCTGTAAAAAAGCAGAAACACTTTTAAAAGAAAAGAAAGCAGACTATATACTGCGTAATATTCAGCAGAATAATCCGACCAAAGAAGAACTTAGAAAATGGATTGAAAAAAGTGGTCTTGAAACCAGACGTTTTTATAATACATCCGGCTTAAAATATAAAGAACTAAAGCTCAAAGAGAAACTTCCAGAAATGAGTTTTGAAGAACAGCTGGATCTTTTAGCAAGTGATGGCATGCTGGTAAAAAGACCGCTACTTATATCTGATGATTTTGTGCTGGTTGGCTTTAAACAATCAGAATGGGAACAGGTTCTGTAAGCCCTGGCTAACAGAATTGACCTTTCTTCACTTTCACTTTATAATAGTGTAACAGGATTGGTGATAACTATGAATCAGAGTCAAGAAGATTATCTGGAAGCGATTTATGTGCTTTCAAAAGAAGATGAAAATGTACGTATGAGCGATGTTGCGAAACATCTTGGTGTCAGTAAGCCTTCAGTAAATAAAGCAATCAATCTGCTTCAGGAAAAGGGGTATCTGATCCATCAGCATTATGGAACAATTCTGATGACAGATGAAGGAAAAACACTTGCAAAGAAAGTGTATGACCGCCATAAAGTCATTAAGCGTTTCTTTGTGGATATTCTTAAAGTAGATGAAGCTGTTGCAGAAGATGAAGCCTGCAAGGTGGAACATTGCATAGGTGAAGATACAATTGAAAAACTCAAAGAATACGTAGAAAGCGTATTGAACTAACCTTCTCATTGTGAGGAGGTTTTTTTATTTAATAGGATAGTTCTATCAGAACAGTAGTAAATAGAAAGTAACATTGTTTGATTCGCATAATGATGAATACAGATTTCACAAAGAAAGACAAGTCTTAACTTGAATAATTTTATTGTGTATAATATGTTCGTATCAAGAAGAAGTATTTAGTAGTTGAAGCAGTTTGTAGTAAAACTGAATGAATTCAATCAGCTAAATGCTTCTTCT
>JAFULN010000044.1 GCA_017473335.1 Erysipelotrichaceae bacterium | reverse complement strand
CAGCCTTGTGCATTTCTTGCTTGGTTTCTTACGCAAAAAGAAGTATGACAATATTTCGGGCAAAATAGAGACTTCTTTTTGCATTTGTATTTTATCATATTAAAAAAAGACTGTCGAACTTTTATTTGTCAACAGTCTGAATAAAAGACTCTTTACGAGTCTTTTATTGATTTCCTATTTTTTTGCAGGACTATTCAGATAAATCTGATAATATTTTTCAATCACATCTGGATTAAACGGACCTTCTTTATTTTCAATCATCTTCAGCAGCACCTGCATCTGCCATTCCACGATTTCTTTAATTTCTTGACTATAGCCCATCTGTATGGAATGTTCTTCATATTCATCCTCATCCAGAATCTGAATACGTCCATCTGGAAAACATTTCACATCCAGATCATAATCAATATTTTTGACAGCTTCTCCATCATATACACTTGGTGATGCCAAATTACAGTAATAATAGATACCTGTTTTACGAATCATGCTGATAATATTAAACCAGTAATTTGGATACAGGAAATTCACTGCAGGTTCTTTTGTAAACCATCTTCTGCCATCTGCTTCGATGACCCAGGTTTTGTTGGTAACAATCACAAACTGCTTCTCATTGGCTTCCAAGACATGTCCCTTCGCCCATGTACGATGTAAAGATCCGTCATGCTTATAACTTTGAATATATACCATCTGATTGACTGACGGCAGCATGATGATCACTTCTTTCTACAAACATTGTTTATTATACACAATTTTCGTCGGAATGGAAATAAAAACACAGATTCCTGCAGAAATCTGTGTTTACAATTTTATTTGAGTCCTTCAAAACCTTTACGCAGTTTGCTTAAACGCTGAATAAGTACAGGGACAACCAAAATTGCAACAATGAGTGTCGCAAGATTATAATAAAAATTATAACCCAATGAATATGTCCATGCACCTATGCTTCCCTGTGCAGCTCCTTCTGGAGGCCAGTAATAAACACCAGAAAGTACATGAGATGCAAATTTCAGAATCATCATCACAACAACACCACTGTAGACATTGGAAATCTTTCCAATTCTTGGAAGAATAGCAGCTAAACCACAGATGACTGCAGGAATCAGATAATCTAATGCATACTGCATTGGATCAACAAACCAGTTGTTTCCACCCATCAAAAAACCAACCAGCCACCACAAAAGCCCAGTTACTACTCCTTTTTTCCATCCTAAATGATAGGATGCAACAAATACAGGTATAACTGCTAAATTGATAGATCCTCCCTGAGGCATCTGAAGAAATGGAATCATAGCACTGACAATATCCAGTACAACTGCCATTGCGACGTAGAAGGCAATAAAAATCAGATCTCTCGTTGTTTTGTTCATAAAAAAACACCTCCAAGTCACGAGGCGTAAGAACAATAATCCTATTTACCGGTATAATAAGATTAGACTCCCTACGCTAGTATTAACTAGATCAGGTCATAAGGGTATTTCTCAACTCTTTCGAGTACCCCTGTCTTGACGTAATTATTATAACTCCAGCTTTATCATTTCACAAGAGAATCATATGATTTTTTATTTCATCATGATACAATAAAAACGGTGATAAAAATGAAAACACAGGAAGATATGCAGCTGTTTTGGGCACAGGCTAAAGCCCTCATTGAATCAGAAACTGATTTTACTGCCAATTTGGCAAACATTAGTGCACTTATCAAAGAATTTTATGGAGATGCCTGCAGCTGGGCGGGATTTTATCTATTAAAAGAAAACGAACTTGTCTTAGGTCCATTTCAAGGCAAAGTAGCTTGTACACGTATTTCAATTGGAAAAGGTGTCTGCGGTACAGCCGTAAAGACAAGACAAACTCAAATCGTAAAAAACGTTCATGAATTTCCAGGACATATTGCTTGCGATGGTGGATCCAACTCTGAAATCGTTGTCAATATCACAAAAAATAATCAATGTTATGGTGTCATTGATCTTGACTCTTATCAGTTTGAAACATTTGGCACACAAGATGCACTCATTTTAGAAACACTTGCAGAAATCATCAGTGAACTTTTTTAATACAGTCTAAAATTCCATCCAAAAATATGAAAAAAAGGCAAAGATTCTTTTTGAAGAACTTTGCCTTTTTTGGAGGGATGCAACACTTCTGGTTATTAGAGGATTCGCAAATAGAAATCAAGAAAAGGACTTGTTTTTGTATTTGCTTGAATATGAACTTTTCGGGATTGTACATTATCTAATCATAAGGAGCGTAAAGATACCTAAATATCTAAGCCAGTCACTATCCCGATGAAGTATACCTATGTTTTGTATAGTTGCAGATAAGCCAAAGTGTCACATTCACAAAAAAGGAGTCACCTTGAGGAAGAAACATGGTGACTCCAAGAGAAAAAATATTTCTATTTAATCAATAATTATTCAGATAATGCTTCAGTAACAACTTTAGCAACCTGAACGCCAGATGTCATAGCCCAAGTGAATGTAGAGCTTGGAAGATACAGGTCACCCTGGCATCCGCCAACAACTTCACCAGCAGCATACAGACCAGCAACAGGCTGTTCTGATGTGTTCAGAACCTGCATGTTTTCATTGATGCAGATACCACCCAATGAAGTAGAATAACGTACAGACATTTCAATTGCATAGTATGGACCTTCTTCAGCAATTGTAGTGTTCAATGGACGTCCATATTCATCTACAGTTGCTCCTGAATTAACAGTTGCATTGAACTTGTCAATTGTAGCCTGAAGTGCATCAGCAGGAACATCAATCTTAGCTGCTAATTCTTCCAGAGTTTCACCCTCCTTATAGAATGGCTGTCCTGTATAGTCGTCAGCAGTCCACTTAGCTGGATCATCTGCATTAAAGATACCGCGCTTAGACATACCTTCATTCCATGCATCATAGTTTTCCTGGTCCATGAACAGATAATGTCTTTCGTTCTGTTCCATAGCAGCTAAAAGTTCCCAGTCATGACCAACTTCAGCACCAATTCTAACACCATCCTGGTTAATCAGGATACCACTCATCTTATTGAATACAACATAGCCCATGTTTGTATACTGAGGAGCACCACTTGGAAGAATCATACTGTGAACAGCACGGTTAACCCAAGGAATATTACGAGTAGCACCATCAACAGCTTCAATCATTTTCAAAGCATCTCCATCATGTCCAGAATGTCCAGAATAACGGAACAGCTTCAGATATTCTTCAGGAACGATGTCACGGTTATGACCATAACCACCTGTTGCCAGAATAACAGCCTTTGCATTGATAGTGTAGCTAGCTTCTTTACCAGTTGCCTTCACACCAACAACAGTACCATTATCCACAATCAGTTCTTCAGCCTTTGTGCTCAGATACAGTTTTGCACCAGCATTCAGCATCTTTTCTTTCAGTGTCTGCATAACGCCAGTACCGCTTCCATCCATAGAGAATGTATTTCCTGAACCAGTCTTGTTGTAAGGCATTGCACCGCCATCTTCAGATACGATCCAGTTGAAGTTTTCAGCCAAGAAGCTCATGTACAGATCAACTGTAGGTTCATGGTTCTGATAATGACCCTGAGCCATCAGACGTTCTTTCAATGCTTCTACTGAGTCTTCATAGCCCAGTTCATTCTGCCAATCACTGTCAGTACCCAGCATAGATCCGCCGGCCATTGCACTAGCACCACCTACTAAAGGTGTCTTTTCAATAATAACTACATTGTAGCCTTCTTTTGCAGCATAGTAAGCAGCCATCATACCTGCACCACCAGCTCCAACAACTACGATATCAGCATCAATTGTTTCAGCCTTCAGTTCACCCACAACAGGACTTGCACCAAATTTATCCATATCAGCACCAGCCTGAGTCAGAGCATCCTTTACAGCTGTTCTGAAACCTGCAGAAGTCACTGTAGCACCAGAAACCAGATCAACAGAATATGTCTGATATTTGATCATTTCTTCGATCATAACAGGCATAGCCGCTTCACCGATACCAAATGTTTCATGTGCATCAACAACTGTGATATCAGTAATTGCATCTTCAGTTACAGTAACATCAACTTTAATGTCACCCTTAAAACCTGTACCCACTGAAGTATAAGTACCAGGAGTCATTTTTGCTACTGGATCTGGTGTAGGTTCTACTGGTGCAGTTGTACAGCCAGTCATCAACATCAATCCACATAACAAAACAGCGATTAATCGTTTCATCTTTCTTTCCTCCTCACTAGACGAACGGTCTACTATAAGTATAGTGAAACAATTCACATCTGTCAATCTATAGACCTGTCCAAAATAAAATACTCTTCGTAAAGAGTATTTAGTTTAATATATTTTTTATTTCTTCTCGGATCAACAATAAATCTTCATTACTTTGTTTAATAAAAGAAGAAATCAAAGATCCATGAATCAGCGCAAACAAAGCCTGAGCTTTCTGTCTAGCTTCCTTTTGATCATATCCATATTCCACCAGTTTATCAAAATATAAATTCTGCCATTTATGATAAACATTCTGACATACTTGATGAGCTTTCTCATTAAGATGCAGCGACTCAATAGAAACCATTGTCATCATTAAAGAAGCAAGATACTTTCTACCCTCAATGGTTGAAGCATGATAATCTACCATATTCACAAATGAATCTACTGCATTATCTTTGACTAAAATACGTTCCACAATGCCTTCTTTCATTAATTCGTAGGTTCTTTCTACAACTTCACACAAAAGCTGATTCTTTCCATCAGGAAAATAGTGGTAAAAACTCCCTTTAGGAATACCACATCGTTTTAAAAGTTCCTGTAATCCAAGCCCATAATATCCTTTTTCAAAGAAAAGCTTGAATGCTTCATCCATAATCAATTCTCGTTTATTCATGGTTTTATTATATACGAAAGTAGATGTTAATAAAAGTAAAGAAATAGTATAAAATGGTTTAACACTAAAAAGGAAGGCTATTCGCCTTCCAGTTTTGTTGTCTGATAATAACGTGAAATGTTCGTTTGTTTAAAGTATCGTTCTGCAACATTGACTGCAGTTTCTGCCTCAAACAGTCGGCATGTTGAATCTCCCAAAGTAAATAAATGAACTAGATTGTTTTTTTCCATTAAACGTCCAATTGGAATAAAATCACTAGAGTCTAACGCAAAATCTAAATATTGTTTCCAGATTCTTGCGCCTTTTTGTTCAACTGCAGCACCCTGCATGATAATAGGTCGAACATCACTGCGATATTCAGCCAAATGCATGCATGTACAGCAGTCATAATCAACACCCATCAAAAGAACAGATGCTTTCAGTTCAACAAGACGAGCTGTCGCAGACTCTTCTGAAAGAGCAAAATGGAGACTCTGATGATTGCATAAAAACTTGGCATATTTCCCCCATGCTGCAAATGCACAGGAAGGATGTGAAGAAATCACAACCCCTTCTCTTCTTCGGAAGTTTTCTGCCACTGCTCCCATATTGAAAACATCACTTTCTTTGCGATGAAATGCTGGCATGTTTTCTCTGATTTTTGCGGCCAGCTCACTTTCAACCGGCGGATTTTTCCAGGTTGTTGGTTCTGTATTTTGAGAAGACTGCATGGCCATCAATATGGTTCCATGATAGCCAACAACTTCCATCAATGCATCGACGAGTGTCTGTGCACCACCAATCACATATCCCAGTGAAGACAAGGAACAATGCACTTCAACAATCATGCCGCTTTCAAGACCATTGTTTTTCAAAATCTCAACAATTTCTTTTTTGCTCAGGGCATTATGAATCATGATTTCTCCTCCTTTACTTCAGGGTTTCTTTGCTTTGAAGCTGTATTGTCTTCTCCACAACAATTTTACTTGCAACTGCACGTGCAGCCATCTTTAAAGCCAGTTCTTCTTTGCGTACAGCTTCCATTTGTTCAACCAGAGCTTCTCCTTTGGCATAACGGCACGCTCTTTGCAGTGCCGCTTCCATTTCCTCACAGAAGAAATTATAAGCTCTTTTCTCACCTAGTACTCTTGCCAGATTGTTGATACCATCTTTTACTTCACGAATTGTAACGACCTGCTTTAAAACAGTAATCGCAATCAAAAAAGCTACATGACGCTTACTGTACTGTTTCTTAACAGGCGCAGGAATCAGCTGAAGCTTAACATAATTGTTCACCATGGACTTTGTCAGCATCTTTTCCTGTTTATCAATAAAAAACAAACTTAGATATCTTTCAATCAAAGTCACTACCTGATCCATATATAAATCCAGCTGAGGAAGTTCACTCCATCTTGGAAGATGAATCTTTTCCAGCTGGGAACACCATTCATTCATTTCATCAGTATAACTCACATAAATCACCTGTTTTTATTTTAACACAAGTTGTCACAATGCGATAGAATCCTAATAGAACATTTATTTTCATTTTCGATAAAATCCATTTTTTAGTCAATCTCTAGCTTTTCAACACGACCTTTTTATTATAAAATGAATTAGTAAGCATTAAGTGAGGGGGACTCAAATGAATCAGGATTATTATTTCAGTACAGTACGATTTGGCGGTTTTGATAAAGAAGAAGTCTACCAGCGCTTAAGAGAGCTGGTTGCAGATTATGAAGACCAGCTGAAAGAATTGAAAGACGAGAAAAATGAGTTACAGGAAAAACTTCTGGAAGCAGAAGCAAAAGCTTTGCAGATGGAACAGAGCTGTCTGACATTAAGAGATAAGAATACTCGATTAATGGAATACAATGAACTGCTGAATTCCAAATGCACTGAAAAAGGCATGCAGCTGAAAGCTGCACAAGATCGCTGCAATGAAATTGAAAAAGCTGCAATCGCTGCAGGAAACACAACAACAAAGATGCTGAATGACACTCAGGCACAATGCAAACAGATGATTCAAGAAGCACGCACAACATCACACGCTATTATTTCTGGTGCCATTAAAGAAAAGAATCAGCGTCTGGCAGATATTGAACATGAATATCAGACAAAGAAAAAACTGCTGATTTCTTTAACTGAAGATTTTGAAGCTTTCCAGAATCACATTTCAATGACTTATACATCATTGAAAGAAATCGTTGAACATCTTCCAGAAGATTTAAAGGAACATCATCCTTACCATGAATAATCAGAATATTACATTGGAAGAAATTGACCGTCATTTAGAAGAAATTCGTAAAGCGAACAATTCTTTTGGCGCTAGACTATCCAGATTTTTTAAAGTAGTGCTTCAGCTTTCTATTCTTCCTCTTCTTGTTTATCTTGTCTTTGCGTTTTTATTGGGCATCTCGCAAGTACATCATGACTCCATGCAACCTAACTTCTCTGAAGGAGATTTCGTCATCTTCAATCGCTTAGAAACTGACTACAGTTTTGGAGATGTTGTTATCGTTTTCAGTGCCAATCAGGAAGAAATGATCATGCAGCGTGTTATTGGTGTACCTGGTGATACAGTACAGATTACCACAGATCAGAAAATCCTCATCAATGGAGAAGTCATTCGTGAAAGCTGGAAATCAGAAGGTATTCTTACACAGGGAGAAGCTTATCTGCCTATCACATTAAATGAAAACGAATACTTCGTCTTGTCTGATAACCGTGATGATACAATGGATTCAAGAAATTCAGAAGTAGGCAATATTCAAAAAGATGATATTCTAGGAATTGTCGTCTATCGATTTAAAATGTCAAAATGACGGGATACCGTCATTTTTTTGGAGGCTTTATGATAAAACTCATTGCGATGGATTTAGATGGAACTTTACTGAATCATGAAGGAAAAATTTCAAAGCTCACTCATCATGTACTTCAGATGGCTCATCAAGCCAATATTCAGCTTGTGATTTGCTCAGGACGCCCTTATGAAGCTGCTGAAGAAGTTCTTCATTCGCTTCAATTCAAAGAAAAAAAAGGCATCTACATTGGAATGAACGGGCAAATGATCCATATATTTCATCAAAATAAAGTAATAGAAATGCCATCTCTTCAACAGCATCATATTCAAGAAATATTGAACCATGCTGATAATGCACTGGTAAGTGCTGTCATTTATGATAAGAATAGATACATCATTAGTGCACCAAGAAAAAACATGTGGATTGCTTATGGATTCTCATACCTTCAGAAATGTTCATGGATTTTTAGACAAAATGATAACTTTCAAGAAAGAATACTCATTCCCTTTAATCAGATTCAACTCAAATCAACTGGAAAGATTTGTTTCTGTGGCCTACCTTCAACACTAAAAAAGATTGAAAAGAAATTAAATTCTGATCTTTACAGCTGTGTTTATGTTAGTCCCATTTGGATGGAATGTCAGCATAAAGAGATTTCAAAAGGAGCTGCATTAGAATTCATATGTGAAATGCACCATATTTCCGCAGAAGAAGTATTAGCTTTCGGAGATGGTGAAAATGACCTTTCTATGTTGAATTATGCAGGAACTGGGGTAGCTATGAAAAATGCCATGAAATCTGTAAAACAAGCCGCTGATGACATCTGCCCGTCTAATCAGCAAGATGGTGTCGCCAAATATTTATATCATTATTTCAAGATAGTGACGAATTAAAATAATTCGTCATTTTTCATAGTGATTAGCTATGACCTGACCTGTATCTTGCCAAATCAGTATCTTTCAACTATCTTCTCTTCCTGCTCGTAAGCCTTTGGCGAAGTTGATCTGTTGAAAGAATCGTTGTATAAGGAATCATTCCAAGTTCATCCTGTCTTTAAGTACATCATCTTCCAGTGATATAAATCCAGCACAGGTTGAAATGATTCCTGTTGTTTACTTTAGATCGTATCTGTGTATCCGCATCCTCTTCGTGTGATCACATACGATGCTGTCATATGGATACTGCATCCCATACACTTCAACCACTTATCTTTTGCGATCCTGCTTGTATACGCAGGATCTATTTCTTTTATGGCGATTCTCTCTTTTCTACATCTGCTTTTCATCGCTTCTGTGATTTGTGTGTATGCAAACTCTGATAATGTCTGATTCTGTCTTTTGTTTCCATATCTCATCATGCTTTTCTTCTTATTGAAGTCAAGTTTTTCAATAACGAATGGCTTATTACTTCTCACTGATCTTAGCTTCGATTCTTTTCAGTTGATTCTGTTTCTGTTGTATCGCTTTCTGGTACTGTTCATAGCGGCATTTGAGTATATGTTTTGCTTTCCATATGACAGGCAGAGGAAAGTAATCATTGGTATGATACAGTCGTTTCATTTCTTTCTGAAGTGAATCAAAATCCCACAGTATCCCTTGATACTTCAGAGTCAAGTATTTATACGCTTTATGAAGCATTTGGTTGTATAGAAGGATATCATTTTTGATAGCTGATGCATCTTTTTCATTCAATTCACGATAATAGAAACGATTTGACAGAGTGACAGTTTTCATGAAATGATCCTCCTACTTAGACAGAAAAAGAAAAAGCATTTAGTTGATTGAATTCATTCAGTTTTACTACAAACTGCTTCAACTACTAAATACTTCTTCTTGATACATATACATTATAAACTATATTTGTTTTCAAGTTAAGTCTTGTATTTCTATGTGAAATCTGTATTCATCATTATGCGAATTAGATATTTTTAACTACTATATACCACAGTTCTGATAGAACATTCCTAGTAAACAAAAAAGAAAGCTGAGTCATAATGACCAGCTTTTTAGTTTAGCGCTCACATCTTCATTCGATTTTTATATCTAAATCTATTGTATCAATATCAAATTTTATAAATGATTTATAATGTCCGAAACAAAGGATTTCTATGATCGTTTCATTCTTATTTTCTTTTCAAGGATACGATTGTTTCCACATGTGGTGTCTGTGGGAACATATCTAATGGCTGAATAAGTTCAACATTGTATTTTTCCTGAAGAACATTCAGGTTTTTAGAAAGTGTTGCAGGATTGCATGAGACATAGACAATCTGAGAAGGTGCACAGGCTTCTATTGCCTTGAGCATTTCATCTGATAAACCTGAACGAGGAGGGTCTACGATAAGTGCATCAACCTTCATTGTTTTTGCAGCTTTCTTTAATTCAGCTGCTGCATCTCCACACACAAACTCCAAGTGCTTTAAACGATTGATACGAGCATTTTCTTTTGCGTTGACAATGGCTTCTTTCACCACTTCAATACCTAATCCTCTTTGAAACTGATCGCTGGCTGCCAGTGACATCAATCCTACACCGCAATAGGCTTCTACTAATGTTTCACATGGTTCAATCAAAGAGGCTACAGTTTTAACCATCACTTCAGCCTGAAAAGTATTCAGCTGAAAGAAAGAGGCTGCAGAAAGCTTCAGTTTCTTTCCACATATTTCAATGACCATATTTTCATAACCGCCTAAATGAATCCAGTTCTTTCCAAACAGTTCATGAGACTTGCGGTTGTCTTGAATATTTTGTGTCAGTGAATTTAATGTTTCAATTTTTAAAAGGTCATCAATGCATGCCTTTGGCATTTTCATACGTCCTGTCACAAAACAGCATTGTGTTTTATTTCCAATACGTCTAAGCACCAGTGTTTTTAAGCCTGGTGTTTTTTTATCATCTGCACGCATCTGATGACGATTCAAGACTTCCATGACTTGTTTACGTGTCTGTTCCAGCTTGACATCATGAATCATACAATGTTCAACAGGAATAAACTGATTGCTTCCTTCTTGATAAAGACCACATACAATTTTTCCATGAACATTCTTTAATGGCATTTTGCACTGATTGCGATATCCCATTCTTAATGGGGAACGCAGTACACGCTCCACCTTTGATTCGCTGATTCTTGCGTATTTCCAAAGTGCTTCTTTCAATAAATCCTGTTTGATTTTCAGCTGCCATGTTTCATCCATCATTCCTAATGAACATCCACCACAGCTTTTAGCTAATGGACACAAAGGTTCAATGCGATGTTCAGAAGCAGTGATGACTTGATTTAATCTTCCAATTGCATAGCGATCTAAATCCTGTACAATTTGTATATCACAAAGTTCCCCTTGAAGAGCACCTGGTACAAAGACAGGTTTCTTATAGACATAACCAATGCCTTCTCCATTGATTCCTGTTTTCTTTATCAGCATTTCCATTTTATTTCTCCCTGCTTCTTTTCTAGATATCAGTATATCATTTCCTGTCAAGATTTGTTGAATAAAATTTAAAAGCCAGCGAATGCTGGCTCATTATTGATTATCTCAGCCAAGACAACCCTTCGTCCTGTGAGAAGTTTTCAAGTGAATATAGAATTAATACCTGATCATATTGCTGTGCTTGTTCACTCAGAACCAAACGATAATAACGCAAATCTACAATACGGATCTCACTGAAATTCGCAATCAGATATGGTGCCATTAAATGAGAGTATGAATCCGCAACCACTAAAAGCGATGGTTTATCACTTAAAGAAGTCGTAATATCGACAATACTATGATTGCCATCCAGATAATAGGTATATTTATCTTCCACATTCAGTTTTTCATCTTTGTATACAGAATCAAAAATGACTCCGCTTTCTTCATATTCTACCTGAACATCAATATGATTCACTGGATCAATACGTACAATCTCATCACAAGGCATATAATAAGCACCTGATGATGAATAAAGTGTTCCACAGAATCCATCACTGACTTTCTCAAAGGTAAAATCAGCTTTCTGTTCATTTAAATGATCCATATAACTCTGATAGACAAGATGTGCCCCATGAGCGTTGTAATGATGATCTGTTGCATAATATACATCTTCTTTCGATGCATCCAAACGATCATAACATTCCACTAAAGAAACTGTTGGATGAAAACGATTAGAAATTGATTCTAAAAGTGCTTTCTGATCCACATCATTCACAAAAGATGAAAGATGTTCACGATCAATAGAGCTAGCAGTAGGAATCAACAAGACATCGACTGGTTTTCCAATCGTTTCAGAGAAGCTATTGATTTTATCAACATTTTTTTGAATCAGTGCATCATCCACTGTATGAAACTGCTGAATCAATCGATCTGACAAGACATAGCTTCCACCAATTTCCAATTTCATCAAAAGACGTTCATAAAGATTATTAATCAGAATCCATGCATTGCGAAATGGAAACTGATCACTCGCATACTCTTCCATACTATCCGCAAACTGACCAGATTTCATAGATTCAATCGACCATTCAGGGAATTGAGCGAGTACACGATTTTCCTGATCTGAGAACGTTTGATCAGGAAGCAGCTGCAGAAGTGAAAAACCAAACACAAACACAAGAAAGAAAATACACATCAATCGTTTTGCCATGTTCATTTTTCCACCTCCTAGAATCTAAAGTACAGGAATGGATTGAAAGATGCATTGATCAGTGATGCTGTACATACGACCATTCCTAGTACAACTAAAATGAGTTTAAGCCATGATTTCACATTGTCATTCATTGAATTGAATGCATTTGTACACCAAGGTGTTGATGAAATCATACAGATGATTAAAAAGACTCCATACTGACGCATAAAATACAATGTATCTGCATTGATTAGATTTGAAACATTGGTAAGATTCTTAAACATCATCATAATGTGCTGAGTATCTTCAAACGCAAAGAAGACCCATCCAATCCATACAAGAATCATTGTAATCAGCCAAGAGAAAAACTTCGGCATTTTATCAAGTACATTTTTAAAGAATGCTTTTTCAATCATTAAAAGTACACCAAAGTATACACCCCAAAGCACAAAATTCCATGAAGCTCCATGCCACAGTCCAGTCAAAAACCAAACTGTCATGATATTGATGTACTGTCGTACTTTCCCTTTGCGATTACCGCCTAAAGGAATGTACACATAATCTCTAAAAAATGTACTGAGTGAAATATGCCATCTTCTCCAGAATTCAGTAATGCTTCTTGAAATGTATGGGTAATTGAAGTTTTCCATCAACTCAAACCCAAACATACGACCTAAGCCAATGGCCATACAGCTGTATCCGCTAAAGTCGAAATAAATCTGCAGCGCAAAACCCGTTAACGACAGTAAAGCAGTCAATGCACTCATACGATCTTGAGGAAGTGACTGAATCTGTGTATGCAAAAGTCCTGCAGTATTGGCTAACAGTACTTTCTTGCACAAACCACAAACAAAGCGTTCAATCCCACTGACAAACTTGTCCATGGTTTCAGAACGTTCTCTCAGCTGATCATCAATATCACGATATCTTACAATTGGACCTGCAATCAGCTGCGGAAACATCACCACATAAGCTCCAAAGTTCACAATGTTCTTCTGAGCTTTTGCCTCGCCTCGATACACATCAATTGGATAGCTCATTGTCTGAAAACTGTAGAAACTGATTCCAACCGGAAGTGTCAATCCTAAAAGCGGAAGATTCATTCCCAGTGTATTGAGCATGCCAATAATCCAGTCAGCATATTTAAAAAACCCCAGCAGTCCCATATTAAAGACGACAGAGAATATAACAAACCTTCTAGCCTTCTTTTTATCTGGCAGATATTTTTCAACCATCCGTCCATTAAAATAATCCACAACTGTACTAATCAGCATCAGAACAATATAAAAAGGTTCTGACCAGCCATAAAAGATGAGTGACAGAACAAAAAGGATGGCATTACGCCATTTCAGCGGTGACAGTTTCATCACCGCTAAAACGACAGGTAAATACCAGAATAAAAAGATAATTGAACTGAATACCATTATTCAGCCAAAGCAGCATCAATCTTTTCTTCGATTGCAGCTGCTTCTTCAGCGATAATCACTACATAAGTTGAATCGCCAACCTGTTTTTCAACACGATTCTTTACCAGTTCATACTGATCTGGCAGATAAGTAGACCACTGTTCTTCATAAGCACTCAGCCAAGTACCTACTTCTTCTTTTACAGTGTCAATCATGCCATCTTTCGCCTGAAGTACCATAATTGCAGTTGAGTGAACCATCATCATTGGAAACTGAACAGTAAAAGATTCCAGATTTTCAGTATTGATACCTAAAAAGTCAGTCACTTCAGTATCTGCCAAATTCATTAATGCAGGCATTTCCATGTCAGTCTGAATACCAGTCATGACATCTGCCCATTCTTCATTTGTTAAAACCTTTGTTTCATTGCCAGCTGATGCGCTTCCACATCCAGTCAATGCCAGCATGAGCGCTAAAATCACTAAAAAACGTTTCATCTATAATTACCTCCTGATTTTAGTGTTCCCCTGGATAGATACCCTATCCCTCGGTATTATAGCATAGTGCAAAAAAAAGAGAAGAGTTTTTTACACTCTTCCTTAATTTGAGATTGCCCACGAAGGAATATCTCTTCCTCTGCGTACCAGAATTGTTTTCTGGAAATCCGTCTGATTCAAGAATTCAAGCACTGCTTTTTCTTCTTCAGGTGTACAGCAGACCAGAAGTTTGATTTCAACATCCTTTTTCAGAATGTCAGCTGCAATGATCATTGTTGAAACAGTTTCAACTCCACTAGTTCCCATAAACACTGCAATTCCATGACCGCTTTCACCCACTGTATCTGTCAAATATCCATAATCCAATGGATAAATCAGATTCTTGTACTGTGGATGCGCAGTTCCTTTAGGACGTACAATTTCCATGTGACTTGAATAATACAGCGTATCAATTTTCTGCCAGAAATAGGCATTGTTATAAAACTCAGGCATATTCATCCTCCTATTGTGAGTACTCTAATATAGTTATTCTATCAAAAGAATCTGTCAATGTAAACGAAAAGCTTTCATCTTATGAAAACTTTTACAACAAAGGTTCCCACAATGACATAAATGTTCTGAAAACTTTTACATACATTGAGGTTTTCTCACAATCTGACAAATGAATCTCAACACTTTGTTCAATTGTTTTTCTCATATCTTCTCTCATTTGATCAAGGACACTACTTTGATAAAACAAAATCCCGCATTCATGATGATGTACGTAACTACGATAATCCATATTGATTGTACTGCACAAACCAATTTCATCATTCAGTACTACTTTTGAATGATTAAAACCTGGAACATATTCAAAGATTCGTACTCCTGATTGAATCAGTTCTTTATAGTAAGAACGTGACACTTCATGCACAAACCAGCGATCAGGCACATGGGGCAAAAGAAGCTGTACCTGTACACCTGATTTTGCAGCACGCATTAAAGCATGTTTCATTTCATCTTTTAAGATGAGGTAGGGAGTTTGTATCTGTATGAATGAATGAGCACTTTCAATCATGAAAAGATGAATATTCAATGCTGATAGTTCTTCATCCAGTGCATCATCCATAAATGGTACTACCCATCCATCAGATTCATATTGCACTGAAGAAATCGGACAATCATTATGAATTGGTTCAGGTGCATGCTGATTCCAAAAGGATTCAAACAACTGAGCACACCAGGCTGCAGCCTGTCCTTTAACCATGACTGCTGCATCTTTCCAGTAACCGAACTTTTTAATATTATTGATGTATTCATCTGCCAGATTATTTCCACCCATAAAAGCACAATGATTGTCAATCACTGTGATTTTACGATGATCACGTGTATTCCCATTCAAAGACAAAACCCTTTTTAATGGATTATAGATATGGATATGTATGCCTAGCTTTTGCATTTTCTTTTCAAATCCATCTGGCAATGTTCTAATACACCCAATATCATCAATCATCAGATAGACCTGTACACCATGATTCATACGGTCCACTAAGATATCTAATATTTCACTGAAAAACTGTCCTTCTGCAAGAATAAAGTATTCCATGTATATAACATGTACTGCTTTGCTTAATTCTTTTAAATAAGACTCTCTAAATGCTTCTTCTGATTTAAAATAAATACTTTGTGTATGATCACAAAGCTGTCCATATGCACATGAGAGGGCATATCTTAAAACTTTTGGAAGATATGAACTATTCACAACACAGCGATATGATGCAGGATGAGTCTTTTTCTTTCCAAACAAGAAATAAAAAATGCCTCCAATCCAGGGAAACATCAAAATTAAAATACAGCACATACGTTTCAAAGAGCCATTCATATTTCGACTTAAAAGATGAAACACTGCCACAACACTTATCAAAACAAGGACAATATGTGCGATTTCAAAAGTCCTGTCTAGAAATAGAAAAAAGGCACCCAGAAGAAAGAACTGAATCAGGATGGCACAGATTGTGCTAATCCATCTGCTGCTTAACCAAGCTTTCAGTTTTCTCATGGAATACCTCCTCATGACAAATGATAGGTAAAGATACATTTTTGTCTGTCTCCATTTTGGTAACAGACATTTTCTTTTGGGACGTCAACAATAGCCTTCAGCGTTCCGCCAAGAGCTTCCAGTGTCTTGCGTGATGGGATATTGTCGGGATTGCATGTGATCAATAGTTCTTCCATGCCTAGTTCTTTTGCACTTTCAAACAAAAGAACACATGCTCGATAGGCGAAATGATGACCGCGATATCTCTCCTCAATGTGATATCCTACCTGTCCCAGAATTTCAAGATCAGGATTCATCCCCATCCTTAAATCACAATAGCCTACTTTACGATTGTACTGTACGGATACAATATCAAAATAAATGTTTTCAACTGTTTCTCCATATTCTCTTGTCTTATAGCGAAACAGTTCTTTAAGTATAACAACATCATCTGTTTTTTGAATCTTTTTTCTAAAAAACATCAGTTAACAGCCGCTTCCAGCACCTCTAGCACATCATCGTACTCAAGTGCCCCTTCCTTCATTTTTACACCATCCACATAGAAACATGGAACATAGTAATAGTCATACTGATTCGCAAGTTCTGCTTCTTTGGATTCTTCAATCCATTCAATCTGAACTTGTGCATATTTCTCAAGCTTCAATAGTGCTTCAAGATCTTTTCTTGTCTTTTTACAGTATGGACAATGCTCCAGATAAAATAACTGAATTTTTTTCATCTTATTTCTCCAAAACACGAATCATAGATTCCAATAGATAAGTAAGTTCTTCTGTCTGTTCAGCTGTCATTGAAGTCTGTACGCTTGGCTCAAAACTATCCACTGCACCTGTATGACCATCAATAATCTGTCCATTCACAATCACAAAGACCTGAGGCACATAAAAGACAGGTTCTCCCTCATCTTCTAATAGAAAATCACGATAAACAGTGAGATAGCGATCAATATCAGCATCTGAAATCGTATCAGTAGTATGGTACACATCAATGTAATAGACTGTCTGATTGTATTTCTTAGCCAGATCATTCAAAATCGGTACCACCTGTAAACAGTATGGACAAGTATCATAGCCAAAATACAGAATTCCTGAAGCTTGTTCATCTACCAGGCGGAAACTTTCTTTCATCGTCGTACGGCGATAAACATGTTCCTTATCTGTAAATCCGCGGTATCCGCTCATATCAACCGCAACATTCATCATTTCAATTGTTTTGATGTCCCCTTCAGGCACATCATATTCCTTAAACTGAACTTCTGGCTGTTTTGTACAGCCTGCAAGCAGCATCAAAGCACATACTGCCGCCATCCAGATTTTTTTCATTCGTTGTCCTCCTCAATTTTTGTAATGACAATCTGATCAACAATTGCCTCTACTTCTTCACGTGTTGCCAAAGTATCAGAAAGGGCTGTAGCACTTCCGCAGGCACTGGCATACTGGAAAATCTGAATAATATCCGTAGAGCGCAGATAGCTCATCAAAAAACCTGCGACAACACTATCTCCGGCACCAATTGTATTACGCACTTCTCCAGGTACTACATTGCTTTTATAAGCACCTGTTTCATTGACAAGAATCGCTCCATCTGCACCTAAAGAAACGATGCAGTTTTCAGCGCCCATCTCTACTAAGCGTCGTGCATGTTTCACGATGTCTTTTTCAGTAAAAATTGGCTCTTCAAACATATCTTCCAGCTCTTCCAGATTTGGCTTAACCAAAAGCGGACGATACTTTAAAAATGCAAGCATGGTTGATGGCTTGGTATCCAATACAATTTTCACTTCATTTTCAACACAATGCTGCATCATCTTTTCAGCCATGTCAAAGCAGTTATCTGGACAGCTTCCTGAAAGCACCAGAAGATCATAATTTGTCAATCGGTCCACACGTCGAAGCATCATGCGTTTTTCTTCTTCACTTACCTGAGGTCCCTTCGCATTCAATGTTGTCTCCACGCCAGTAAATGCCTTCACATTAATGCGTGTATGACCTTTAATGTATGTAAAATTTGGTTCAATATACGTATAGCGCATCAGATGTTCCATAAAGAAATCTTTGGTAAAACCGCCTACAAACCCCAATGCTCGTGATGGAATACGCAGATTGTTCAGTACAATGGACACATTGATGCCTTTTCCACCTGCTTCAAAATGCTCAGAAATACTTCGGTTTAGTCTTCCATTTTCAATGTTGTCAAAACTCATGTAATAATCCAAACTCGGATTCAATGTACAAGTATAAATCATAAGATTCTCCTTTCCATCTTTTTTATTTTACACCACTATACGTACTATGCAAACAGATTCGGTAAAATTCCATCTTGTATCAAAAGGCGAACTAATGTATTATCCGCCGCAAATTCTTTCGATACTTCAGCAATCTGATTCAATGCCTTTTTCTTTACTGATTCATTCACTGATTTTTTCACTGCACGAATCATCAAGTTTTTCAGTGAATGATCCATATCTATAAATTCCAGAACTTGAGTTTGATAACCACAGGCAGTCAATGCCTGAGCACGAATAGTATCACTCAATAAAGCACACAATCTTTCTTTAATGATGCCATATTTCAATAAAGATTCAAATCGTTCAGATTCAATCTGAGTACTCAATTCATGGTGACAGCATGGTACAGACATAATTGCTTTGGCATTTTGACGCACTGCATGATACAGGGCATAGTCTGTAGCTGTATCACAGGCATGAAGTGTAACCACCAAATCCACAGGTTCTTCTTCACTCCACTTTTCAACATTACCCACTTCAAAGTATAAAGAAGAATAGCCATAGCTTTTGGCAACATTCCTGCAGTGTTCAATGACATCTTTCTTTAAATCCAATCCTGTAATCTCTACATTCAGTTTTCTGACTTCATGAAGATAATAATACAAGATAAATGTCAGATAGCTTTTTCCACAGCCAAAATCAACAATTCTAAGTTTTTTAGATACATCTGCATCTTTTAAACAATCATCTACCAGTTCTAGAAATCGATTGATCTGACGCAGTTTCTGACGCTTTGAGGCAATGATTTGTCCTTCTTTATTCATGACTCCCAGATCTACCAGAGGTCCAATCACTTCATCTTCTGGAAGCAATGTATTCTTTTTTCGATTATGTTCTGTACTCACTGTTCTTTTTTCTTTTAAATCTTGTTTCAGCACAAAGATTTTACCCTTTTTAGATACTTTCAAGGCTGCTTCCTGTGTCTCAGTAAAACAATGACACTGTCTAAAATCTTCCATTGCCCTACAAAGTTCATCCACTAAATCCATTTCTAAAATAAAGCGATGAAAAACCTGTGTAGATGTAAAAGACTCAATCTGATATCCAGACTGTTTCTTTTCTTCAATCCATTTAAAAGTTATCTTCTGATACTTCTGATCCTTTTTCTTAGGCTGTGATAAAACTGCACGTACCATACGTGCTTCAAACAATGTACTTAATGTCTCTTTCATACACTCACTGCTTCCTGTACCAGATTCAAAAGAATCTTTACCATCATTTCCATTTCCTGAATGCAGGCAACTTCATGACGTCCATGACAATTGGCAGAGCCAGTTCCCAGATTTGGACATGGAAGTCCCATAAATGTCAATGTACTTCCATCTGTACCCCCTCTTGCAGGTTCACGCACAACATCAAAGCCAGCCTTGTAAACGGCTTTTTCTGCCAGTTCACAAACATAAGGAACTTCATTCAGCTTTTCTTTCATGTTCAAATACTGATCACGCAGCTTTACTTCAACCACTTCACGTTCATAACGTTCATTGATCAGCTGAGCATTCAGTTCCATCTGCTTCTTCATATCCTGTAAAAGAGCTAAATCATGATTTCTAAGAATATAGCTCATCTTTGTTTCTTCACAAGACCCACTCATTGAGTCCAAATGATAGAATCCTTCACGGCCCTCTGTATGTTCAGGACGCTCTGTAGCTGGCAGTAAATGATGGAATTCCTGGGCAACATTCAACGAGTTGATCATGACATTTTTCGCAGAGCCTGGATGCACCGCAACCCCTTTGACAACTACTTTCGCTTCAGCAGCATTAAATGTTTCATCGGTTACACCATTGATACATCCGCCATCAATCGTATAGGCAAAATCAGCACCAAAACCCGCCACATCAAAATGATCTGCACCTCTTCCAATTTCTTCATCTGGAGTAAATCCTATCTGAAGTGTTCCATGTTCAATTTCAGGATGTGCCAAAAGAGTTTCACAAAGTGTTAATATTTCAGCAATTCCTGCCTTATCATCTGCGCCTAACAAAGTTGTACCATCTGTGACAATCAAATCTTTTCCAATGAAACGCTTCATTTCAGGAAACTCTTCAACAGTCGTTACAACAGTATCATTCAGATACAAAGGACTTCCATCATATGCTTTTACAATGCGAGGCTTCACATCTTTTCCACTATAATCTGGAGCTGTATCCATATGTGCAATTAAACCAATTGAAGGAACTTCTTTTCTAGTATTTCCCACTAAAGTTCCATACACATAACCCGTTTCAGTCACACGCACATTGGATAATCCCATCTCTGCCATTTCCTGAGCCAGTACATGTGCCAGATTCAACTGACACGCACTACTTGGGACTGTTGTGCTTTCTGGATTGGATGTTGTTTCAATCTGAGCATATTTAATTAAACGTTCTTCTACTCTCATTGTTTTTCCCCCTGATAAGGCTGCCACAGGCAGTCTTCTTTTATTAAATCTGTAAATTTAGCATCAAAGCTAGACTGATAAGGACTCGCCACATAAACTCCTATCTTCAATCTTTGACCCAATGGATCCAAATGAAATAATCGCATATCTTTGAAATGGATTCCATTAAAGGAATTTTGCGCCAAAAACGTGAAATTTCTGTGATGAATCCTAAAATACATAAAATGAATCTGTGAACTAATGTTCATACTTGACTGATCAGAAAATCCATTCTGTGTAACAACGGTTGTTACTTTTGAAGCCACATCATCAATATATTCAACACACAGCTTAAACCAGCAGTCCGGTGTAATATAGACCACCATGCCACACTGATCATACAGCTTCTTATGTTTAAAATCCACACGTACTGTCAATGTCATGTCTTCTTCATTTTCAAAATATAAAACAGGTGCATTATTGTGCGTTTCATTGTAATAAGTCTGATTCCATAATCCTGTATGAGGCTCACTGCAAATCACTGCACTCTTATCCTTCACCAGCTTTAATTCAGGTTCATTCAGCCACCTGCACTCAAGAAAGCTGATTCTTTGTTCCATCTTATTCACTTCCTATCTCATAGACGAGATTACTCATCATTAATTCTCTCACCTTAGAAAGATTGTGAGTCTGTCCCAGTGCCCACATCAATTTTGTCACACAGGCTTCACTGGTCATATCACGCGCTTCAATGACGCCATTCATCAAAGCTTTTTTACCTACTTCATAACGGCTGAAATCCGCTCTTTCATAAAGACACTGACTGCAGACAACCACTGCAATTCCCTGATTTATCAGCTGAGAAATCTTTTCACTGAAATCACGTCTTACAAAAGACAAACCGCCAATTCCAAAGGCTTCAATCACAACACCTTTGATACCCAAAGGCTTCATCGCATCCAAAATCGCTGGATTCATTCCAGGAATCAATTTAATCAGCATGACTTCTTTGCATAGATTGGTACAAAGCTCAAAAGCATCAAACACTGGAGGAATAAACAATTCATGAATTCTCAACCCAGATGAATCAACCACTGCAACAGCAGGATAATTGACACTTTCAAAGGCATCAAAGCTTGTCGTACGCACTTTCACTGCACGCGTTCCCAAAATAATCTTACGATTAAACGCAACAAACACTCCAGGCATATCAGAAGATGCCATCGCAAAGGCACAGCGAAGATTATCTACACCATCACTTAAAGGATGATCTAAAGGCAATTGACTTCCTGTCAATACAACAGGTATCGGACAGTTTTTCAGCATAAAACTCAATGCACTTGCAGTATATGCCATGGTATCTGTTCCATGAGTTACGACAATCCCATCATAACTCTCTACATTTTCACCAATGCGCTTGGCAATAATCACCCATTCTTCAGGCTGTATATTTGAACTGTCCAAAGTAAATAAATCTTCCGTAAAGATTTCATATTGTCCAATCAAATTCCCTAAAATCTGCATCAATGTAGAAGATGCAAAAGATGGAGATAAACCCTCTTCACTTTGGGTACAGGCAATCGTTCCACCAGTATGCAGCCACAACAAACGTTTCATGTTGAACACCTTCACTTCTTTTTTTATTTTAATATAGAAAAAGAGTTCTGACGTGCAGAACTCTTAAAACTTAATATCCAGTTGAAAATGTGAACGTAAATTCATCACCATCAGCTACTTTTAACTTTGATGCACCATCACAATAACCAGCCTTTACACAGCTTTCATTGTTTTCAGAGGAATAGCCCCACCAAGGACCCGCATTCCAGTCTGTTGTTTCAACTCCCATCAGACCATTGATCTGCAAGCCATATGTGCCATCTTCACTTATCAGCTGCAGTGTTTCAGCATTGGCCAACAGCACATCCGCCAGTGTCAGTTCTAAGCCTTCCGCATGAATCTCTCCTTGAAACAGTTCAGTCTCTGTCATCTGATCTACAATCGTTACAGTAATACTTACTGACTCAAAGCTTGCATCATCCTTCTCGTTTTTCTGGCATCCACAAAATACAAATACCAGACACACGCTCATGATCATCTTTAAAGCTTTCATACATTCAATCTCCTTTCTATTCGTTTTAAAACATCCCTCAGCATTTTGAAACAAAGAAAACAGAAGACAGCACTCAAACATCCTTGAATCAATGATGTTTTCAGTCCTGTCAAAACGTAAATCATGGTCAGCCTTTTAGAAAACAACATCCATGGAATCTGAAGAATCTGTCCTGTAGAAAAAGACAAAATCCCACAGCACAATGACCAAAGAAGTACATTCTCTTTCAGCACTGGTTTAAGACCACAACAAATCAATGTATAACCAGGATAAATAAGAAAGTACATCATGGACCATAACGTAACTCCACTGACAATCATATTGACTAATCCATATACTACTGCAGCTAAAAAAGCAGTACGGCGCTTAAAAACCACCGCAAACAATAAGACAGTCAGCGTAATTCCTTCCAGATACAGGATGTGTGAGAAAGAAGAAAACACAACCGCTTCAATGCAAGCCATCATCGCGATGACACACAACTCTTTTACACTCATCACTTTCATGCAGAATCTCCTTTCCAAACAAAAAGCTCATTTCTTCTGAAATGAGCACATAAAAAGACACAAAAAGAAGCGTCTTCTTTCTTTCACCCAGAAGAAAAAAACCACGTTGCAACAGGCAGGTCTTCCGGCTGAGCTTCATCCTACTTTTCCGCCTTCCCATGATTCATCACAGTGGCCTTTTGGAAGTTCGTTTGCATCACGGTTGCTGGGGCAGCCAGGGAATACCCTGTTCCCATATTAAGTTGATAACACCTGTATGCTTCCATATTATAACACAATCCCATAAGAAAAGCTCAGGTTTATCCCTGAGCCTGAATACTTTGATCAAGTTTTCGACGCTGCACAAACCAGTACACCATCTGTAAAACCGTTGTAATAGACCAGCTAAGTGGAAATGCAACATAAATGCTGGAAAGTGTCTTTTGAATTGGGAAAACAGTCCAAATCCAAAGCAATCTCACACCACAGATTCCAAAGATACTTAACAAAGTCGGTACAATCGCTTTTCCCATACCACGAAGTGATCCAACAAAGATATCCAAAGTTCCATTAAACACATAAAACAATGCAACAAAACTCAAACGAATCTTTCCAGCTGCAATCACTGATGGATCCTCTGTATACAACCCTAAGAAGAAATCACTGAAGACATGCGCTGACAGACCAGCAGTAATCCCTGCAATAATAATCAGAATCATACATGTGATTAAAATCTTATTGATGCGATCATAGCGTTTTGCGCCAATGTTTTGTCCAGTAAATGTCATACATGCCTGATAGAAAGCATTCATAATGTTATAGACAAAACCTTCAATGTTGTTGGCAGCACTATTTCCCGCAACTACAATCGAACCAAATGTATTGACAGAAGACTGCACAACAACGTTACTCAAAGAGAACACCATCCCCTGTACTCCAGCAGGAAGACCAATTTTTAAGATATCTACTGCCGTTTCTTTTTCAATTTTTAATTCTTTTGGATGCAGTTTTAATGCACCTTGTTCATGAATCAAGACATTCCAAACTAAAATGGCTGAATTGAGCTGAGAAATCATCGTTGCAAGAGCTACCCCAGCAACACTCATATGGAAATAAATGACAAAAATCAGATTCAAGACAACATTCAAGATACCACTGACAGTCAAGAAGATCATAGGACGCTTGGTATCCCCTTTAGCACGCAGAATTGATGAACCAAAGTTATAAATCATAAACCCTGGCATTCCTGCAAAGTAAATACGCAGATACAAAGCACTTAATTCAATAATATCTTCTGGGGTATCCATCAGATGAAGCAATGGCTTTGAAAAAAGCTGACCAATCACTAATAGAAAGAAGCCGCCAATGACACTCAGCATCATCGCTGTATGAACAGAATCATGAATCTTCTGATCATTATTAGCCCCGAAATTTCTTGCAATGACAACATTTGCCCCAATACTCAATCCATTAAATACAGTCACTAATAGAAAACAAATTGAACTGGTCGCACCCACTGCAGCCAATGCCTGTTCCCCTGCAAAACGTCCAACCACAACAATATCTGCTGCATTAAACAAAAGCTGAAGCACATTGGAAAACATCAGTGGAAGTGCAAATAAAATCACATTCTTCAACAAAGGCCCATTAATCATATCCACTTTGTTTCGATTCATACAGACACCCCCAATATTAGGTATTATACGCCCATCTATGAAAATTGTCCACATTTTCAGAAAACGGTTTCAGAATCTATGAAAATCATGTATACTATTTATCAGGAAGTGAAAATATGAAGCTTAGATTCGCAACAATTGAAGATGCAGAAATCATTTCACAGATCTATGCACCCTTCATCCAAACCACCATTACTTTTGAGAACACTGCACCAACTACAAGTGACTTTCAACAAAGAATCTCACAGACTATGATGCAATACCCATGGATTGTCATTGAAGATCATCAAGTACAAGGATATGCCTATCTGAGTACTTTTAACACTCGCACAGCTTATCAGCATACTGCAGATTTATCCATCTACCTGAGTGATTCCATCAAAAAGAAAGGCTATGGAAGAATCATGTGTGAAGCTCTGTTTGAAATTGGCAAGCTCCAAAATATATGTCGTATCGTTTCTCTTGTCACTTCAGAAAACCTGAATTCTGCTGCTTTCCATGAAAAACTTGGATTTAAATGTCAGGGAAGACTTCAAAATGTTGGCTACAAACATAACAAATGGCTAGATGTCAGTTTCTATGTCAAAGACATTCAAACAATAAATAAGCCTGAACTTATGATTCCTTTTTCTCAGCTTGACAAAGAAAAGGCCCAGAGAGTTCTGGACCAGTTCAATCAAAATGAGTTATCCACTCAATCACTTTCTGCTAAGTAATTTTGCTAGCATATCTTTTGAACAAACAACATATACACTAGTGTACCTGCTAAGATACTTAGCAGGACATTTTTTTGTTTCAAATGAATCAATACTGTTGCCAAAGTTCCAGCACACAAAGGCAGCCAGCCAGAAACTGAACCAAATTGAATATTTCTTACACAATACAATACTAAAAGAATCATGATTGTGACTGGAAGCTTTTTTTCAAGTCTTACAATCAGTATTGGCAATTGTTTTTGACCAGAGAAAATCACAAAAGGCAACGCACGACAAAAAAATGTAATCAAGGCAATCATCACAATCAAAGTCATCTCACGCATGATGAACACCTCTTTCCTTGATGATCAGCATCACTACAGACGCAGCCAGTGCAGCCAATAGAAAACGATCTGGACCTAATAATACTAAACAAAGAAGTCCACATCCTAATCCAATCCAAAATGGAACATGATTGGCAGTGTTTCTATACTGATCTATCACAATTGTAATAAACAGTGCAGTCATGACAAAATCAAACCCCGTTGTATCAAATGGAATAAGATTCCCAACAAGTGATCCTAAAATACAGCCAAGTACCCAGTAAGAGTGATTTAAAATAGAAATCAAAAACACAAAATCATCATCTTGAGCTTCATCTTGTCCCTGAATTGAAGTCATCAATGAATATGTCTCATCTGTCAATGAGAAGATCATATACAAACGTTTGAGTAGTGGAAACTTGCGATATCGATCAATCAATGAAAGTCCATAGAAGCAATGTCTGGACTGCAAAAGAAAACTCAGCAAGGCACAGGACACCAGCGAATCATTTCCACCTAAAAGTGCAACCATAACAAACTGCATGGAACCCGCATAAATACTGGCAGCCATTAAAAAAGACCACCAGAATCCATAACCAGCTTCATTTAAAAGCACACCAAAAGCTATTCCTAATGGAACATAGCCTAGAAATACTGGAAGTGTTATTTTTACTGCGTTCTTAAATCTATCCATACACTCACCTGAATATAAGAATTATACAACATAGAAAAAGATGCCGAAGCATCTTTTTACATTTTCTTTAATATTTCTGACAGCATTGGTACAAGCTGCTGCTTACGTGAAATGATATCAGGATCATATCCAGATCGATCATTGAACGAAGTCTTCATAATATCCTGCATCACATGAGACAGCTTGCCGCTAAAGACAAACATTGTGCCTTCAGCCATAACATGGGTAAACATCATGATCAGCAAATCATACTCTTTCGCACGGCGTTCCAAAGTCATATTTTCTTTAAAGACAGGAAGGATGCTCTGAATATCTTCCATATTGCGATAGTTTGTCTGACCAATACCAATCTTATACTTGCCGATTTCATAAGTCTTCAAGTCGCGATTCAAAATCTGTGTAGGGGTTGCATCCTTCAGCGCAACAGATGCACTCAGCATATCCATCGCATACTGATCTAAATCCACCTCAGCCAGTTCAGCCAGCCTATGAGCCGTATCAATATCCAGCTGTGTTGTTGTTCTAGATTTGAACTTAAGTGTATCAGAAAGAATCGCGCTCAGCATCAAACCAGCCATTTCTCTGCTAGGCACAACACCATGTTCCTTGTACAGCTGATAAATGATTGTACATGTGCAGCCACATCTTTGATTACGGAAATAAATAGGACGAGAAGTCTCAATGTTACCAATGTGATGATGGTCAATGATTTCTTCAATTTCAGCATCATCGATGTAATTGATGGCCTGCACTTTAGAACTGTGGTCCACCAGAATGAACTTTTTCTTCTTGTAGTTCAGCAAATGCCAGCGTGAAATTGCTCCAGCCAGCTCACCAGTTTCTCTTAATACTGGATAGCTTCTATAACGTGTATTGGTAATCTTCTTAGAAACTTCATCAACATACTCTGTTTCTTTGTATGTCACTAAATCACGTGTCATCAGCGTAACAATTGGGAATGATTCCTGAATTGTCTTTGCGACTTTCATCGTGTCATTCGATGTTTTAATAATGACACATCCCTTTTCTCTTGCAAAATCACAGATTTCTTCAGATACCCACTGATTGCATGTAATGACCATCATTGCAGCACCCATTTCAATCAGCTGTCTTTGTTTATCTTCTCCATCTGAGAGAATACAGATTGCATCTTTGAATTCAAATCTATTCTGCTTCTCACTGCTGAGAGTAACAACATATACTTTCCCATTGCATTGATAATCAGGATTATCAACAATGATTTCACCATCAATCGTACGAGCAATTGTATCTACCTTTGCCAGCTTCATCAGCTCTTCAACTTCTTCATCACTCATCAAACGAGGCTTAACCAGATTAGATACAGACACCATACCAGAAAGTGCACCAATGTCATTGACAACACACAGAACCTTGTTTTTCATCACAAACATATTGTCCCATGCATCTTTCAATGAACAATCTTCATGAACTAGTGTTGGAATATCCATCTCAATGTCTTTGAGCTGACAGCGTGCATCCTTCAAAAGCAATGGATTTTCAATTCCAAACTGATTCAAAACAAACTTTGTTTCTTCATTCAGAGGTCCTAAACGACACGCAATCGCATTAACCCCTTGAAGCTGTTTCAGATGTGCATAAGTAATTGCCGAACAGATTGAATCCGTGTCTGGATTTTTGTGTCCTACAACATAAATCTTTTCACTCATCATCTCACCTCTTTAATTTTCAAGTGTAATCTGATCATCACTAATCTTCAGTGATGTTGAATAATAGGTCTTCATCAGCTGAATCAAATGTTCAATATCATGTGCCCCAGCTGTTTCAACACAGCTATGCATTGCCCACTGAGCCAAGCCAATATCTACACTCATCACAGAAACATGTGAATTTGACACATTTCCAAGTGTCCCTCCACCTCTTTGATCAGAGCGATTTGTATAGATCTGTAAAGGTACTCCAGCCTTTTGAGCCACTAGTTTCATCACACAGGCACTCACTGAATCACTTGTATAGCTTTGTGCAGCATTGAACTTCACCACAACACCTTCATTCAGTTTTACCTGATTCACTTCATCTGACTTCTCAGGATGATTTGGATGGAATCCCTGTGCATTATCTGCAGAAACCATAAAGCTTTCTGTAATCCCCTGCATTCTTTGTGAAGAAGTAAATCCTAGTGAATCACAAATACGTTCAAGCACACTGCTTAACAGTGTAGAATCGGCACCCTGACGTGTTCTGCTTCCAACTTCTTCATTATCAAAGCAGCAGTACACATTGATACGTTTTGAGTTTTCAGCTTCTAAAAAGCCTTTCAATGTACCATATGCACATTCAAGGTCATCCAGACGCGCACTCGTAATAAATTCTTCATTTATCCCCCAAAGTTTGCCTTCATCTCCATTTGCCAAGACTAAGTCAAACCCAAGAATCTGATCCTTTTCAACATTCAGTTCATTTGCAAGATATGTACTCCAGTCAAACTCTTTCTGATTCAATGTCAAAATAGGAAGCAAATCCACCTGAACATTGTATTTCTGGCCATCATTCGCTGTACGGTTTAAATGAATTGCTACATTTGGAATCATGCAGCAATCCTTCTTTTCAAACAAACGAGATACAAATCCATTGTCCGTTTTAACCATGACACGTCCAGCCAAAGAAAGAGGACGATCAAACCACGTGCTCATCAGCATCCCGCCATAAGCTTCAACATTCAACTTCACTGTTCCGCCACGCTGAATCAATGCATTTGGCTTCACTTTAAATGTAGGTGAGTCACTATGAGATGCACTCATCTGAAATACAGGTTTATCCACCTGCTGACCTACATTAAACGCAATCACACTGCTTTGATTACGCGTTGTATAATATTTACCACCTTTGACAAGTTCCCATGTATCTTGTTCCTTCAAAAACTGATAACCAGCTTCTTCCAGACGACTAGCAATTTCCTTTGCTGCATGAAAACAGCTCAAAGAAGCATCAATAAATGTTAAACAATCCCTTGCGTTATTCATATTTTATCCTCACTTTGTCGTACTTCCAAATCCGCCATCTCTAAGCGCATCAGCTTCATCATCTTCACAAATACCAAACTCCATAAAAATACCCTGAATAAATCCAGTACCTGCCTTGATTTCTACTGTTTTTCCTTCATTGGAATCATTTGTAATACGACTCATAATATGGCCTTCATTTTTAGCACCATAATAATCTGAATCGATGATTCCAACAGTATTATTCAGCTGAAGACGAAACTTAAACCCCAGTCCAGAACGAGGATAGTTCATAAGAACCCATCCCTCTTCCATATGACAGCGAATTCCTGTAGGAATCTTTGTCGTTTCACCAGGTTTGAGCACAATATCAATAGGGGCAAAATAATCATATCCTGCAGACCCTTTTGTCGCTCTTTTAGGCAATTGAATCGCTTCATAAACTTCTTTAATATCAGCTTTTGATTCAGGATAACAATCTTTAAAATCCTTCTCAAACTGTTCAAAACTTACTTTTTCAAATTTCGCAATACGCTTCATAATCTCACCACAAACATCATACCACAAAGTATCCCTTTAACGCTATCGAAGTTCTTTGAAATCATGAAGTTCATCCAACAATCTTTCATTTTCAAAATCGTATTATCAAAATATCCCCATAACACAAAAAAGCCTCAGCTTTTCAGCCAAGGCTATCATTTATCTGCAATTTCCTTTCGTCTTCCGCCGGATTCAATCCCTACAGCTGCTTCCTCCGACTCACCTTTGTCTTTCAACTCTCTAGGCCATCCGTTCCTCGGCTTTCACCGTCTCACTTCAACTTTCTTCCTCCGCTGTTTTTCGCTTTCTTTCGTTAGCTTCAGTTTTGGATTCTGACTACTCAGCCTCTGTTTCTGATTTTCCCACATCTTCCTGTCTCCGCCTCACAGTGGCTTCTTCAGTGCTCGCTCTCTTCTTTCGATTCAAACGTCTTCCCCGTTACCTCATGCCTGATTTCTCATGCATCCCTTCACGGTTCTGGTACTCACACAACCTGTTCGTTTCTTTTTGCCCCTCCCTGATTCGCTCCCACAGCTGTTCCTCAGGTGCTTGTTTCCAGATTTCTCTTTCCACACTTTCCATTTCCCTTCAGCTTTCTTTCGTCCGCTTTCGTTCAACTTCCGGCTACTCAGCTTTCTGTTTCTTCCTTTCTGTTCTTCTCGTTTCTGCCTCACAGCGGCTTTCACGATGCATCCTTTCCACTCTCGCTTCCAGGATTTCCCCGTTACCCTCTGCCTGATCTCTCATGCATTCCTTCACGGTTCTCTTACTTGGCTCTACTGATGGTTTCCTTTCATTCTACCCTGATTCACTCCCGCAGCTGTTCCTCAGGTGATTCCCTTTTGATTTTCTTCTCTGGGACCAATGCATTGCTTTCGTTTCCTTTCGTCCACTTTAGCTTTAGCATCTCACTACTTGGCCTCTGTTTCTTCCGTTCCTTTTCTTTCCAGTTTCATCTCACAGTGATTCCTCTGGTGTGCGATTTGGCTTTCACCTCATCACTTTCCCTTGTCTTTCCAGCCTGATTTCTCATGCCTTTTTTTCAAGTTCTCGTACTTGGCTTCCTGTTTGTTTCCTTTCGCTCTACTCTGATTCACTCCCACAGCTGTTTCTCAGATGATTCCCTTATGTTTTCACTTTCGGGACTTTCCGCTTTCAGTTCACTTTCTTTCGTCTGTGTCCTGTTCGCCTCAAGCTACTCAGATTTCTGTGTTTTCTTTTCCGTTCTTATCGGTTTTGCCTCACAGTGGTTTTACCGATGCACGTCTTAGTTCTCACCTTGACGTTTTCCCCTTCATCTTCGACCTGATCTCTCATGTCGCTCTTACAGGTTCTCGTACTCAGCTTTCTGTTTGTTTCCTTTCGTTCTACCCTGTTTCACTCCCACAGCTGTTTGACAGGTGATTCCTTTCGAATTTCTCCTTCAGGACGATTGCATGACTTTCGCTTTCTTTCGTCCACTTCCGTTTTAGCAATTCACTACTCAGATTTCTGTTTCTTCCGTTCTCTTCTTTTTGGTTTTGTCTCACAGTGACTTTTCCAATGTTTCATCTTTTCCTTTCGGATTTGATGTTTTCTACCTTATCCTCTGACTGGTTTCCCATTCTTCTTTTCTGGTTTCTGATACTTGGCTTTCTGTTTGTTTCCTTTCGTCCTTCCCGGTTTCGCTCCCACAGCTGTTTCACCGGTGCTTCCCTTTTTCCACTTTCTTGCGTCCGTTTCTTTGTCGGGCTTTTCTGCGAACTTTCCACTTTCTTTCGTCTGTTTCTTTCCGCATCTGACTACTCAGCTTTCTGCCTTTCTTTTCCCTTCTTCCCGATGTCTGCTGGCAGCGGTTTTCATCGGTGCTTACTTCCTCTTCCGTCCGACCTGTTTCCATGTCTTCCTTCAGATTCTGGTACTCAGCTTCCTGCGATT
>JAFULN010000043.1 GCA_017473335.1 Erysipelotrichaceae bacterium | reverse complement strand
TTGAACAAAGAGTTAGGAGGTAACTAACGATGAAGGAGATTCTAAAAGAAATTTAAGTCGTTTCCTGATCAGTGAAGAAACTGATTAGAGGAAACTAAAAAGAATTCATCAAGTTAGGAGGTAACTAACCATGAAGGAGATTCTAAAGGAAATTTAAGTCGTTTCCTGATCAGTGTGACAGACCTGGTTGAGGAAACTAAAAATATGGAAGAATCACAAGAAAGTACGTCTGTGGAGGATAAGCCGATGGACATGAAAGGATTCTACAATTAAATAAAAAATAAATTCAGTGAATACTGAAAAGAATAGAAAATAGTCATAGACATATAACATGAAGAGGGTTTGACAAGGAACCCTCTTTTCTCTGTCTGGAACATCTGATAGATTCATGATAAAATAATACAAGAATGAGGTGTGAAAATGCGTTATTATATTGCGGATTGTCATTTTTTTCATCAGGTATTAAATGTTGCGATGGATTATCGAGGATTTGATTCTGTTGAAGAGATGAATGAATTCATGATTGAACAGTGGAATCAGAAAGTCAGAAAAAATGATGAAGTTGTCATTCTTGGAGATTTGTCCTGGGGTAAGGCAGATGAAACCAATGAACTGTTGAAAAGACTGAACGGAAGACTGTTTCTAATTCAGGGGAATCATGATCGCTTTTTAAAGAGTAAAGAATTTGATGAGAGCCGATTTGAGTGGATTAAATCCTATGCTGAATTATCAGATAATGGAAGAAAAGTGATTTTATCTCATTATCCTATGCCTTTTTACAACAATCAGTATCGCTTGGATGAACAGGGAAATCCAAAAGCATATATGCTTTATGGACATGTACATGATACACACGATGAAGAACTGCTTAGAAAGATTCAGAAAATGATTTCAGAAACTGAAGTAATTGCAGTGGGTGGAGGAATAAGAAAGATTCCTTGTCATATGATTAATTGTTTCTGCGGGTATTCAAATTATGTTCCTTTGACATTGGACGAATGGATTGAAAATGATCGATTGAGAAAAGAGAGATTTGAGTGAATCTCTTTTCTTTTGGCGTTTGAGATGAAAAATAAAGAAAATTGGTGTATGATTAAAAGCGGAGGAAATAATTATGAAAACTGTATGGGAAAAATACAATGAAGCAGATATGAAAGCTTGCTTCGAATTTAATGAAGGCTATAGAAAGTATATTTCTGAATGTAAGACAGAAAGAGAATGTACTTTGGAAGCTATCAGAATCGCAAAGGAAAATGGCTTTGTAGATTTGGAAGATGTACTTAAAGCAGGAAAGAAACTGAATCCTGGTGATAAAGTGTATGTCAACAATCGTGACAAGAATTTGTGCCTGTTTGTGATGGGAAAACAGCCATTGACTGCAGGAATGAATATTTTAGGTGCACACATTGACTCACCTCGCTTAGATTTGAAACAGAAGCCTGTTTATGAAGATCATGACTTGGTTTTGTTTGATACGCATTATTATGGCGGTGTGAAGAAATATCAGTGGGTAGCTCTTCCTATGGCACTGCATGGTGTTGTCTGCAAGAAAGATGGCACAAAAGTAAATATCGTCATTGGTGAAAAGGATACAGATCCTGTTGTTGGTATTAGCGATCTTTTGATTCATTTGTCTGGTGATCAGATGCAGAAAACAGGGGCTAAAGTAGTTGAAGGTGAAGACTTGAATGTGCTGGTTGGCTCTATTCCTGCAAAAGATACAGAAAAAGATGCAGTAAAGACTGCAGTGCTGAATCTTTTGAAAGAAACATATGATATTGAAGAAGATGATTTTATTAGTGCTGAACTTGAAATCGTACCTGCAGGTGCTGCACGCGATTATGGTTTAGACAGAAGCATGATCATAGGGTATGGTCATGATGATAGAGTTTGTGCTTATACTTCATTGATGGCTACACTAGAAGTCAGCGAACCAGAAAGAACGTCTTGCTGCATTTTAGTGGATAAAGAAGAAGTTGGTTCAATTGGTGCAACAGGCATGCAGTCTCGTTTCTTTGAAAATGCAATTGCAGAAATGATTGCTTTGACTGAAGAATATTCGGATTTAAAGCTTAGACGTACTTTGGCAAATTCTAAGATGCTTAGCAGTGATGTTTCTGCTGCATTTGATCCAAACTATCCAGGCGTAAATGAAATGAAGAACACTGCATTCTTTGGGCGTGGTATTTGTTTCAATAAGTACACAGGATCACGCGGAAAAGGTGGATGCAATGATGCAAATCCTGAGTTTATTGCAGAACTGCGCAAAGTCATGGCAGATGCAGATGTGCAGTTCCAGACTGCTGAACTGGGCAGAGTAGATCAGGGTGGAGGCGGAACAATCGCTTACATTCTTGCTAATCTGAATATGGATGTTATTGATGCAGGAATTGCAGTACAGAACATGCATGCTCCATGGGAAGTTGTATCCAAGGGTGATGTCTATGAAGGATATCGTGGATACAAAGCATTCCTCAAGAAAATGTAAATTCTTTCAGAAAAACATTTGTAAAAATAGAAAAAGTGTTTCAGAATTGGTTGACAACCCCTACTTTTGGCTGTAGAATACTCACATAAATTCAAAGACCAAAAGAGTAACCGTTGAACACCATCAGCGAGCAGGGGCAGAGTGGAAGCCCTGCGGCAAGAACACCGGCGAAGCGCATTTGTGAGAAGGAATTCTGAACAGAGTAGGAATTCACGTGAATCTGCGTTAAAGAATGAGGTGGTCTGATGTGTGTCAGGCAACTAGGGTGGTACCGCGATTTTTACGTCGTCTCTAGATTTAGAGACGGCGTTTTTATTTTCGAGGGGTGATTTGAATGAAAGAAGACCGACGAAGAACGATAAACTTAGATAAAACAAAGAAGAAAGTGAAAGAGGGAAAATGAAGATGAAAAAGTTAATGATGATTATGCTTACTGCACTGCTTTTGCTGGCTGGCTGTGGATCAAATACAGATGCTCCACAAAATAAACTGGAAGAAATTTTGGCAAATGGAAAACTTATTCTGGCAACTTCTCCAGACTATGCACCACAGGAATTTATCAATCCTAACGAAACAGGTCAAGATCAGTATGTAGGTTCTGATATTGAATTGGCAAAGTATATTGCGAAAGAATTAGGTGTTGAACTTGAAATCAAGGCGATGGACTTTGGTATGGTGCTGTCTTCTGTTGATTTGGGACAGGCCGATATCGCAATCTCTGGCTTTGGATGGAGAGAAGACCGTGATGAAGCGTTTGAACTTTCTATTGGATATAACCAGACAGGTGAAGCTGCTTGTCAGGGACTGATGGTGAAGGCTGACAAAGTGGATCAATACAAGAGCTTAGCTGATTTTACAGGCCTTAAGATTGTTGCACAGCCTGGATCACTTCAGGAAGGCTATGTCAATGATCAGATTGAAAATGCAGATCTGCAGCTGGTTGCTGATTTGACAACTGCAGTTTTGATGCTAAAGACAGATAAGGTTGAAGCATTTGCCTGCAGCTGTGAACAGATGGATGCTTATGCAAAGGCAAATCCTGAAATTGCACGTGCTACTGTAGAATTTGATACAACTGCAGAAAGCCTGCATGATGGCAACGTATTGGCTGTAAAGAAGGGTGAAGTTGAACTGATTGAAAAGATCAATGAAATCCTGATTAAAGTCAATGATGAAAACATGTTTGAACAGTGGTCAAAAGATGCAAAAGATTTAGCGGCTCAGCTGGGACTAGAATTTGAGGACTAATCATGGAGTTTATTACTGAAATCTTAGAAGTTGGATGGAAGTATAGAGATTTATTTATTGAAGGCACGCTTGGTACACTTGAGCTTGCCTTCATTACTGTACTGCTGGGTACGTTGTTGGGGACACTGGTTTCGATTTTGAAAATGTCTAAATTTAAACCGGTTTCTCTGATTGCCTCTGGATACATTGGAGTCATTCGAGGTACACCAATGCTGGTACAGCTGTATATCTTCTATCTGTTTGTTCCAGAAATGTCAGCTGCCATTAAGGCTTTAGATTTACCTGTTTATTTCTACATTACGCTATCGCTTGTGATCAACTCCAGTGCATATATCGCTGAAATTATTCGTTCAGGGATTCAGGCTGTTGATTCAGGACAGAGTGAAGCTGCTAAGAGTTTAGGGATGTCAAATACAAATGTGATGGTTCGTATCATTATGCCTCAAGCTATTAAGAATATTCTTCCTGCTTTAGGGAATGAATTTATTATGATGATCAAGGAAACTTCACTGGCTTCTACATTCTATATCAATGAACTGATGAAAACTCGTATTATTCTGCAGAGTACTTATTTTTTGACATGGCAGCCTTTGTTTGTGATTGCGATTATCTATTATGTTCTGACTTCACTGTTATCTAAGGGAGTCAGTCTGTTGGAAAGGAGGCTGGCTGTCAGTGACTAAACCGCTGATTGAAGTCAAAAATTTAACCAAGAACTTTGAAAGTATTGAAGTTTTAAAAGGAATTAATGAAAAGATTTATCCTGGTGAAGTTGTATCGATTTTAGGACCATCAGGATCAGGGAAATCAACACTGTTAAGATGTCTGAATTTATTGGAAGTACCTACTTCTGGTCAGGTTATTTTTGAAGGTGTTGATATTACAGACAAGAAAATTAATCTGGCGAAGCATCGTCAGAAGATTGGGATGGTTTTCCAGCATTTCAATGTATTTCCACATTTGACAGTATTGGAAAACATTACGATTACTCCTATACTGGAAAAGAAAGTATCGAAGAAGGATGCAGAAGAAAAGGCGATGAATCTGTTAAAGATGATTGGTCTTGAAGAGAAGGCACATGAGTATCCTAGAAAGCTCTCTGGTGGACAAAAACAACGTCTAGCGATTGTTCGTGCTTTGGCAATGGAACCAGATGTGATGCTGTTTGATGAACCGACATCTGCACTGGATCCAGAAATGGTAAAAGATGTACTGGATGTTATCAAAAAACTGGCAGATGATGGAATGACTTGTGTTATCGTAACTCATGAAATGGGATTTGCGAAACAGGTTTCAGATCGCATCATCTTTATGGATGAAGGGATCATTCAGGAACAGGGAACACCTGAAGAAGTGTTTGATCATTCACAAAATCCACGTACTATTGAATTCTTAAGTAAAGTACTTTATTAAGGAGGTTACTCATGAAAACAACGTATTGTTTTGATCAGTATTTTGATTATGAAGAAATGACTTCTATGTTGAAAAGCTTATGTGAAAAACATAGTGATATCATGTCTTTGACATCGATTTGTACAACTGTTGAAAAACGTGAAGTATGGGCAGTTGAGCTGACGAATAAAAAAACAGGAAATGGTCTAGCGAAACCTGCATTCTATATTGATGGGAATACACATGCAGGAGAAATGACAGGTTCTATGGCTGCACTGCATACGATTGATGTGCTGGCTACAGGGTATCAAGAATATGTTGAAATCACAAAACTGCTTGATGAAAATGTGATTTATGTTATTCCTAGAATTACACCAGATGGTGCTGAAACCTATCTGAAAACACCTTATTCACTTCGCTCTGTTAATCGCAGTTATCTTAAAGAAAAAGAAGGCTTGACACAGGAAGATGTAGATAATGATGGTGTTTTGCGCATGATGCGTTTTAAAGACCCCCATGGTGCATGGGTCAAGACAGATTCGTTTATGAGAAAAAGAATGCCTGATGAAAAAGAAGGCGAATTCTACAGTGTTTATGCAGAAGGAATTGTAGAGAATTTTGATGGATTGAATGTGAAAGTTCAAAAGCCAAAATGGGGACTGGATTTCAATCGCAATTATCCGTTTGGCTGGTTTTGTGAAGTGCGTCAGCCAGGAGCTGGGGCATATCCATTAAGCAATCCTGAAAATAAGGCTGTAGTTGATTTTGTGCTGGCACATCCAAATATTAGCTGTGTGGCAACACATCATACTAGTGGTGGAGTGATTCTTTATCCACCAGGTACAAAACCTGAAAAGACAGCTCATAGCTTTGATATGAAAGTCTATAAGGAAATTGGCAAGATGGGTACTGCTGAAATGGGCTATGAAACAATTAATATCTTTGATCATTTCATGCTGGATCAGGCGAATTATTCAAGCGGAGCATTTGATGACTGGTGTTATGAAAATCAGGGAATTTATGCTTACACGATTGAATTGTGGGATTTGAAAAATAGAATCGGAAAGAAAGAAGACTGGACAAATCGTAAAATGGACAGTGATGAAGAAAAACTGGATACATATTTGAAAACGATTGAATGGGTCAAAGAGAATTCTCCAGAGGCTTATAAGGAATTTACACCATTTGTACATCCTCAGTTAGGCGAAGGAGAAGTTGGTGGATTTAACTATAAGTTTGTAGTTCAGAATCCTCCTAAACATCTTTTGAAGCAGGAATATGAAAAAACAACAAAATTCATGCTGAGATATGCCAAGGTGCTGCCTCAAATCAATATTTCTTCATTGAAGAGTGAATTTATCTCTGAGGGTGTATATAAGATTGAAGCAGTCATTGAAAATAAAGGGTATCTTCCAACTTATGGTTCACAAAATGCCAAGAGCTTAAAAATTGATGAACCAGTGAAAGTATCATTAATGCACGCTAAGTGTCTAATGGGTAAAAATATTGAAGAAATTGGTGATTTAGAAGGCTTTGCATGCATCAGAAGTGATTACAGCTATTATGGACACATTTCTACAGGGTCAGCACCAGCCATCCAAAAGAATGTAGAATGGATTGTAGAAGCTGAACCAGGCACTGAAATCAAAGTGCTTGCGTTCCATCCTCGTGCTGGAAAATCTTTAAAAACGATGATGTTATAAGTAAAAGTGCAGATCATCTGCACTTTTGATTTCTAAAAGACTAGAGTATAATGAAAAAGGTGATTAAGATGCGTAAACAACCAAGAATTATGTCTGTACTGGATGAAGCAGCAGAATTAAAAAGAGGTCAGTTTCATCAAATGTTTGATCTTCAAATCAAAGATTTAGAGAATCATGAAGATTTAGATGAATTGGAATTCAATGGATGCGTTTTTGAAAAAGTGAATTTTAATCAATGTGATTTTTCACATGCTGCACTGATTGACTGTGTATTGGATCATTGTGATTTATCCAATGTTGATTTAACAAAATCATGTTTTCGAAGAGTTGTGTTTCAACAGTGTAATCTTGTTGGTGTTGATGTTTCACAATGCGTTATGGAAGATGTGCTGATTGAACGTTGTAATGCCAGACTCTCTAATTTTTCGGGTGCACAGATGAAAAACTGCGAGTGGAAAGAATCACGTTTTGATGAAGCGAGCTTTAATGAGTGCAGAATCAAAGACCATACAATCAAAGAGTGTTCACTGATTGCATCAGAATTTCATCATACACCTTTAAAACAGCTGGATTTTAGCAACAGTAATATTGAAGGAATTGCACTTTCAGCAACAGAATTAAAGGGTGTTATTGTGTCGCCTTATCAGGCAGTATCACTGGCAAAACTGTTAGGAATCGTAATTAAAGATTAATTTCACAAAGTCTTCACAATTCACTCATTTTATACACACATGATAAATCTATAATAGAATTGTCAAATAGGAGTATTTGAACATTTCTTTCCCCCGTACATGGCGAGAGCCAAATAAAAAAAGATTCGGAAGCATCCGAATTTTTTTATGACTTTTTTCACAAAACTTTTACAATTCATACATGTTTGTTTCACATTGACAACTTACAATAACATCATCAAATCAAAAGTGTGATTTGACATTTCTTTCCTCCTCTTAAAAGAAATAACTTAAAAAGAATCAGCCCGTTAAGGGTTGATTCTTTTTTTACAAAAGTTTTTATTCTTGTTATAATTAGACATTATATGGAGGGTGGACATATGAATGAAAAAATGATTCGAAAATATGCAAAGATGCTGGCAACTGTAGGTATTAATGTACAGCCCAATCAGAAAGTGCTGGTAGAAGCTTGTGTTGAAGGATATGCGTTTGCGAATGTTTTTGCACAGGAATGTTATAAAGCGGGTGCAGGTGAAGTCATCATCAATTATCTGGATCAGGGCTTTTTAAAGACAAAGGCGCAGTATCAAAGTGCTGATGAAGTCAAGATGATTAAGCCATGGCAATATGAGATGATTCAAAGTGCACTGGATGAGGGGGCATGCTGGATTCGTCTTGAAGGAGTGAATCCAAAACAAATGGAAGAAGCAACCGAAGCCCAGGCGAATGCGATTTTCTCATTTATTGATAATACTAGAAACATTATGAGAAAGGCAACACGTGAAAAACGCTGTCAGTGGTGTATTGCGATGGTTCCTACTTATGAATGGGCAGAACTTTTATTTCCTGAATTGAATCGTGAAGATGCACTGAATCAGCTTTGGGAAACACTGTTGAAACTGTGCTATATTACAGAAGATAATGATATTGCAGAAGTATGGAAGAAGAAAAATGAAGTAAAACATGCGCAGGGAAAGAAACTGGATGCACTGAATCTGAAAGCTTTGCATTATACAGCTTCGAATGGTACAGATTTAACCGTTGAATTGACAAAGTTCAGCAAGTTCTCTTTTGACCGTCCTAAAGATGCTCTTGTCTTTAATGCAAATATGCCAACAGAAGAAATTGCAACTTCTCCTTACAAGTATGGAACAGAAGGTGTTGTTTATGCATCTCGTCCACTGATTTTAGGCGGTAAGAAAGTAGAAAACTTTGGTTTCCGTTTTGAAAAGGGTAAAGTTGTTGAAGTGATTGCAGAAGCAGGAAAAGAAATGCTGGAAAGCTTAGTGAATACTGATGAGGGAGCTGCTTATTTAGGAGAAGCGGCATTGGTAGAGTACAGCTCACCAATTTCACAGAGTGGGCTTGTGTACTATACAACACTGATTGATGAAAATGCGAGCTGTCATTTAGCTTTGGGTAGAGCGCTTGGTGTTCCTAGTGGTGCAGAAGAATTAATGAATGATTCTACGATTCATATTGATTTTATGATGGGAACTGCAGATATGAGCATTGATGGTCTGACTGAAGAGGGAACATGGGTTCCTGTATTCCGTAATGGGGATTTTGTGATCTAAAAATTCACATAAAGTTCAGAAAACTATAATGACTTTTGGTAAAAGGGAAGATATAATTATATTGTCAAAGGATACTTTGACCATTCTTTCCCCTTAACACAAGAATGCATGAAAAATTCCGAGTTGTATGATTCGGAATTTTTCTATTTTAGAGATAGTTTTTTGTTTTGATAAAAGGTAAAGTGCTCATATATCTTTGGGAAATATCTTGAAGAATTTTAGAGAAAGTTTTACACTTAGAGTAAAGATTTCAAGGAGGAAAACCTATGAGTGAAATGATGTGGGCTTTAGTCAAAGAGAAAGCTGAACGTGGCCTTTGGCTGAAACGTGTTCCTGTTCCTGAAACAGGGAAAAACGATGTAAAAATTAAGATTCGCAAAACAAGTATCTGTGGTACTGATGTACATATTTATAACTGGAATCAATGGGCACAGAATACAATTCCTGTAGGATTAACTGCTGGTCATGAGTATGTTGGTGAAATTGCAGAAATTGGAGAAAACGTTGAAGGTTTTAAAGTAGGAGAAATCGTGAGTGGTGAAGGGCATATTGTTTGTGGAAAATGCCGCAACTGCTTAGCAGGACAGCCTCATTTGTGCCGTCATACCAAAGGTGTGGGTGTCAATCGCAATGGTGCATTTGCAGAATATTTAGTAATCCCTGCCACAAACGTATGGAGATGTTCCCCTAAAATCAGAGAAGAACTGTATTCTTGTTTTGATCCGCTGGGCAATGCAGTACATACTGCACTTCAGTATGACATGATTGGTGAAGATGTATTGATTACAGGAGCTGGGCCAATTGGATGCATGGCTGCTGCAGTTTGCCGCCATGTAGGGGCTAGAAATGTTGTTGTGACAGATATGAATGAATATCGTCTGAATCTGGCAAAAGAACTGGGTGCTACACGTACAGTCAATGTTAAGGAAGAAAAGCTGGAAGATGTCATGAAAGAACTTGGCATGAAAGAAGGCTTTGATGTAGGTCTTGAAATGTCAGGAGCACAATCTGGTTTCCAGAATATGGTAGATACAATGAAAAACGGTGGTAAGATTGCAGTGTTAGGTCTTCAAAGAGCGGATGCTCAAATCAACTGGGAAAAGGTTATCTTCAATCAGCTGACAATCAAGGGTATCTATGGCCGTCAGATGTGGGAAACATGGTATAAGATGGATACAATGCTTCAAAGTGGTCTGAATGTTGACAAGATCATTACACATCGTTTTAAAGCTCAGGATTATGAAGAAGGATTCGCTGCGATGAACAGTGGCTATTCAGGAAAAATCGTGCTTGACTGGTCTGAAATGCACGATTGGAAGGGAGAATAAAATGAATCGTCAGGAAGCATTAGCTCATTTTCAACATGAAGTAGAAAATATTAAAGAAGCAGGTACATTCAAGGGTGAAAGCCCAATCGTATCTTCACAGTCTGCACATGTAAAACTGGCAGATGGACGTGAAGTGCTGAACATGTGTGCCAACAATTATCTGGGATTGGGAAATGATCCAAGATTGATTGAAGCAGCAAAAAGAACTTATGATGAAAAAGGATATGGTCTTGCATCAGTTCGCTTTATTTGCGGTACACAAGATATTCATAAACAGTTAGAAAAGAAAATCAGTGAGTTCTTAGGTATGGATGATACGATTCTGTACTCTTCATGCTTTGATGCAAATGGTGGTCTGTTTGAAACATTGCTGACTGCAGAAGATGCAATCATTTCGGATGAACTCAATCATGCAAGTATTATTGATGGTGTACGTCTGTGCAAGGCAAAGCGCTATCGCTATAAAAACAATGATATGGCTGATTTAAGAGCACAGTTAGAAGCTGCAGATGCAGCTGGTGCAAGAATCAAAATGATCGCAACTGATGGTGTCTTCTCTATGGATGGTATCATTGCGGATTTGAAATCTATTTGTGATCTGGCAGATGAATTCAATGCGCTGGTTATGGTGGATGATTCTCATTCAGTTGGTTTTGTTGGCAAGAGTGGACGCGGAACTGCTGAACACTGTGGTGTTATGGGAAGAGTCGATATCATTACAGGTACATTAGGAAAAGCCTTAGGTGGTGCAAGCGGTGGTTATACAAGTGCACGCAAGGAAATCGTTGATTTACTTCGTCAAAGAAGCCGTCCTTATCTGTTCTCTAATACTTTGGCTCCTGCGATTGCAGGTGCATCCATGGAAGTGTTCAATATCTTGTCTGAAAGCACGGATTTAAGAGATCATCTGGAAGATTTGACAGCTTATTATCGCTCACAGCTGACAGAAGCAGGGTTTGATATTATTCCAAGCACACATCCAATTGTTCCAGTGATGCTGTATGATGAAAAAACAGCAGGTGAATTTGCCAAGAGAATGATGGATAAAGGTGTCTATGTTGTAGCTTTCTCTTATCCAGTGGTTCCAAAGGGAAAAGCACGTATCCGTACACAGGTATCCGCTGCTCATACAAAAGAAGATATTGATTTCATCATTAAGTGCTTCAAGGAAGTACGAGAAGAAATGAAGTAAAACAAATGCGAGTTCAATTTGAACTCGCATTTTCTCTATTCCTGATACTCATCAATCAGTTTCTTCTTTTACGATTTGCGTTGTTTGTTCCAAAAAAGGATAGTTAGGAAACATCCAGCAAGAAGTACACATGTCTTCCAGTTGTTAGAGAACCATGTATGTGCCTGATCTATAAAAATCAGCAAATCACTTTGTAATACATCTTCACGAACTTCTAAATCACATGTGCCTAACAGTTCATCTTCATAAAAGATTTGAAGTTTTCCTAATACTTGAGAAGATGATAATGGTGCCTGAATGTTTTCATCAATCAAGAGTACCGTTTTTAAGTCATCCTCAGTGATATCATTTGGAAGAGTCATCTGTAGTATTTGAGTTGGATAAAGCTGTACTGATTGTTGAGGAAGTGTGTATTTGACATCGATTTCTTTTACTGGGATATCTTGATCACAAAGAGTGAGTTTATGCATGCTTTCAAAGATGTAGTTGTATGCAGTGACTGCATCCAGTACATGATAAGGAGTTGTAGAGACAGGTGCATGGGCAGTAATTAAGATAATATTTCTATCCTGATAGGAAGCATAAGAAGCCAGACATAGACCTGCTGGGTTAGTATATCCTGTTTTACCACCGAGAATATATTCTTTGTGTTCATCTGATAAACGTTTAAATAGAGTACTTTCCATCTTCAGTTTATTGTGAATTGAACCACTTGTAGCAAGATAACTCTCTGTTGTAAAAATCTCATAGAAGTCTGGATTGTTAAGACAGTACAACATTAATTTTGATAAGTCTTGAAGTGTAGTTACATGTGCTCTGTGATGAAGACCTGTTGTATTTTCATAATGAGTATCCTTCATGCCAAGTTCTTTTGCCTTCTGATTCATTAATTCAATGAAAGCATCTTCTGAGCCGGCAACATGAATGGCAAGAGCTTTTGTGCATTCTGCTCCTGAAGGCAGAAATAAACCATAAAGACAGTCTTTGACAGATACTTTCTCATTAAGACTATATCCGGCTAATGATGCATTGGCTTCATAAAGTCCCTGAAAGACTTCTTTATCTAAAACAAGTGTTTCATAAATATCATCCAGATGTTCTAAAACGACAATCAAGGTCATGATTTTAGTCATAGATGCTGGATAAATTAGTTTATCTGAACCTTTATCAATGAGTACTTGTTGATTGTCAGCATCTATCATATAGACATAATCACTTTCTAGTTCTATCTCTTGTGCACAGATGGGCATAAGAAAGAAAAGAAAACTAAGAAAAATAGCTGTTATCTTGTTCATGGGAATCACCGTTTTCATTTTAGCACAAAAAAAGACTAAACCTAGTCTTTCTTGGATTTCTGATAATTGATGAATGCTTTTAAACTGTTTTTATCTTCTTGAGGCCATTTGTCATAGTCTAACAATAAATCCATGATTTCCATAGCACCATTTTCCATGATGATATCGTAAGATGATTTAGAGTCATCAAAGAAGTAGATTGGTGGAACATCCAGTTTTTCACACAGTAATTGAATGTTTTCGTAACAAGGATTCTTACGTTCCTGTTCGACGGCATAGATAAATGAAGCACTAAATCCAGTCATTGCAGCGACTTCTTTGACAGTAAGATTTTTAGCCTTTCTTAGTTTTCTGAGTTTTGATCCAATTTTCTGCATGATACACACCGTTTATTCTTTCTGTATAAGATTAATATAATGTTTTTGACTAAAAGTAGAAATATCAGTCATCCAAAGGGATAAATAAAGATATGTAATATATACTATAGGTATAATTTTGTTTTGAAAATGAAAGGTTTTGTTTGTATTTTGATGTGATATACTTATTGTGTAAGTGGAGGGACGGAAATATGAGTATTGAAAAAAGCTGGAAATTATTGAATGAAATGTCATTTGAACGACAGGGTGGAACACAGCAAGAACTGGAAGCATGTCTTTTGATTCAAGACTATTTGAAAGATTTAGGTCTTGAAAGTCAGATTGAAGAATTTGAAGTTGAAATGAATACTGTAGAAAAAGCTGAACTCAGAGTATTAAAGCCTTATATGAAGACTTATGAATGTACAGGATATAAAGGATGCATCAGTACACCTGATGAAGGCATTGTAAAGAAGTTCTGTTATTTTGAACAAGACCATCCAGTGATGCTAAAACGAGCGCAGGATGCAATTGTGATGGTCAATGGATATGTAGGTTTAAAAGGATTTAAAACATTGGTAAAAGGAAATCCTGCAGGTTTTATTTCATTTAGTGGAAATATTGATGAATCACGTGAACAGACTGATTTGGATGTTCGTGAATTTAGAACACAGCTTCATGAAGTGAAAGAACTGCCTGGAGTTCATGTGAAAGTTCATGATGCCATGGAAATGGTAGAATTAGGTGCTGAAGAAGTACAATTGACAGTCAAAGGTACAAAGCAAACAGGGGTATCAAGAAATTTGGTGTGCGAGATTGCAGGCAAGAGTGATGAAATTGTTGTATGTACTGCACATTATGATTCTGTACCATTTTCAAAAGGAGCATATGATAATGCAACAGGTTCTGTATGCTTGTATGAAATGGCGGAATATTTTGCGAAGCATAAGCCAGAACGTACAATTCGTTTAGTTTGGTGCGGAAGTGAAGAACGTGGCTTGTTAGGGTCAAAGGCATATGTAAAAGCACATGAAGATGAACTTGATAAAACTGTACTGTGTGTCAATATTGATATGATTGGATCAACTATGGGTAAGCGTATTGCAGTATGTACAAGTGAAATGGACTTTGTACACTATATTGATTATGATGCGAAGCTGAAAGGTTTCCCAATTGCAGTATCACAGGGAGTTTATTCCAGTGATTCCACACCATTTGCGGATAAAAATGTACCTGCAGTAAGTTTTGCGCGTATTACTGCACAGGGAACTGGTGTGATTCATAATCGTCATGATGTCATGGAACATCTTTCTAAACGAATGTTAAAAGAAGATATGGATTATATTGTAAAGTTTACTGAGCAGCTGGCCAATGGAGTTATTTGCCCTGTGAAAAAGGAAATGCCTGAAAATATGAGAAAAGAACTCAATGATTATCTTGGAATTTCAGAAAAGAAATAAAGTCTTTTCTTGTGAAAAAGAGGACAAAAAGATTTTTTGACTTTATTTATAAAAGGTCTTGAGGTATAATAGATGTGCAATAAATACTAGAGGAGGACTATATAAAATGCCAAGTATTATTGATGTTTATGCTCGCGAAGTAATCGACTCACGTGGTAATCCAACAGTTGAAGTCGAAGTTACTACTGAATCTGGCGCATTTGGACGCGCTATGGTACCATCAGGTGCTTCTACTGGTGAAAGAGAAGCTCTGGAACTCCGTGATGGTGACAAGACACGTTTCTTAGGTAAGGGTGTTACAAAGGCTGTAAGCAATGTTAACGACATTATCGCTGATGCAGTTCTGGGTATGGATGTTACTGATCAGAACGCTATCGATAAGGTAATGCTGGAACTTGATGGTACAGATTTCAAGTCTAAGCTGGGTGCTAATGCAATCCTGGGTGTTTCTATGGCTTGCGCACGTGCTGCTGCTGACTATTATGATATGCCACTGTACAAGTATTTCGGTGGATTCAACGGTAAGACACTGCCAGTTCCTATGATGAACGTACTGAATGGTGGTTCTCATGCTGACTCTACAGTTGACTTCCAGGAATTCATGATTATGCCTGTAGGCGCTAAGAGCATCAAGGAAGCTCTGCGTATGGGTGCTGAAACTTTCCACAACCTGCGTAAGGTTCTGAAGGGCAAAGGCTACAATACTAACGTTGGTGACGAAGGCGGATTCGCTCCTAGCTGTGTAGAAGGTAACGAAGAACCTCTGAAACTGATCGTTGAAGCTATCGAACTGGCTGGCTATGTTCCTGGTAAGGACATCTGCATCGCTATGGACGTTGCTGCATCTGAATTCTACAATCCAGAAACTAAGAACTATGATCTGGAAAAATCAGGTCAGGGTACTAAGACTACTGATGAAATGATCGAAATGTATGCAGAATGGTGCGAAAAGTATCCAATCGTTTCTATCGAAGATGGTCTGGGTGAAAGAGACTGGGACGGATGGAAGAAGCTGACTGACAGACTGGGTAACAAGATTCAGCTGGTTGGTGACGACCTGTTCGTTACAAACCCTCGTATCCTGAAAGAAGGTATCGAAAAGGGTATCGCTAACTCAATCCTGATTAAGGTTAACCAGATTGGTTCTCTGACTGAAACTTTCGACGCTATCGAAATGGCTAAGAAGGCTGGATACACTTGCGTAGTATCTCACAGATCAGGTGAAACTGAAGACACAACAATCGCTGACATCGCTGTTGGTTTGAATGCTGGTCAGATCAAGACTGGTTCTATGAGCCGTACAGACCGTATCGCTAAGTACAATCAGCTGCTCCGCATCGAAGATGAACTGGGTGCAATCGCTGAATACCAGGGTATGGACTGCTTCTACAACGTTAAGTAGTAGACTCAAGGTTATTGCCTAAAGGAATCTCTGTAAAGGGATTCCTTTTTCTTATTTCAATATAAAAGATAAAAATGTAAGCGTTTTAAGTAAAAAATATGAAAAAATTTGTAAAAAATGTAAAAAAGTTGTTGACAAGGGTATTTTAGGATGTTAATATAAGCGAGCTGCTTGGGAGTACCCAAGAAAAACAGCTAGGAAGCTTCTCGCAAGAGAAGAAATCCTAAAGCTGAGTAACCTGATCCTAAGGCGTAAGCTAAGGAGAATCAACTAAAATCCGAAAGGAAAATGTTGAGATGCTGAAGTAGCTACTGTGAAGCGAAACAGTGATCGGAGAAAGGAATCGCAGGAAGCTGAGTACCAGAATCTGAAGGAAGACATGGAAACAGGTCGGACGGAAGAGGAAGTAAG
>JAFULN010000022.1 GCA_017473335.1 Erysipelotrichaceae bacterium | reverse complement strand
TCTTCCAGCAGAATCAAATTTACCTTTCCTTGTTTTCTGTCTTTTCTTTCCATCATATTAAACACCTGCTTTTCTTTACACCTCAATTATAACACTTTATTTGAGCCATAAAAAAAGACCATCGACTTTGTCGATAGTCTGTAAGGAACTCGAAAGAGTTCCTTTTTCTTTTGAAGATGTATATCAATAAGAAGAGTACTGTATGATAAAATGAATACAGCATATATAATGAAGCAATGATTGTGAGGTGGGTGTATGGCAATGTGGAATCCTTGGAGAGGATGTAAAAAATGCAGTGAAGGATGTCTTCATTGTTATATTCACAAAGGTGATGCTAAGCGTGGTATCAATACAAATGAAATTGTGAAGACCAAAGAGTTTGATAAACCACTTATTAAAAGTAAAAATGGAAATTATAAGATGAAATCGGGTCTTGTTTATCTGTGTTTTTCAACTGATTTTTTGATTGAAGAAGCAGATGAATGGCGTAGTGAGTGCTGGAAAATGATTAAAGAGAGACAAGATTGTACATTTTTGTTTCTGACCAAGAGAATTGAAAGATTTATGGACTGCATACCTGATGACTGGGGAAAAGGTTATAAGAATGTAGTAGTGTGCTGTACAATTGAAAATCAACAGAATGCAGATCGTAAGCTTTCATTATTTCAAACCTTGCCAATTCGACATAAGTGCATTACTGCACAGCCTTTGATTGAAAATGTTGAGATTGAGAAATATTTACAGGGGATTGAATTGGTAGTTGTGGGTGGTGAGTCAGATTACAGAGCTAGACCTCTGGATTATTCGTGGGTACTCAATATCAGAGAACAGTGCATTCGACAAGGGGTCTCTTTTGAGTTTAGACAATGTGGAACTCATTTTATCAAAGATGGAAAATGGTATAAATTAAAGACGAAGAACTTGCGAAATCAGGCTAAAAAGGCAAATATTGATATAAAGTTAAAGGAATTATATTAGATAGGCGATTGGAGGAATTATTATGAGACTGGATGGTTTTGGATTGCTTGTGAAAGATATGGGCACAATGATTCGCTTTTACAGGGATGTGCTGGGTTTTGAAATTGTAGAAAATGAGGATGCACAGAACGTTTATCTCATTAAAGATGGTACATTGTTTATGTTGTATGGACGAAACAATTTTGAAAAGATGACCAATAGAAAATATGAATATTTAAAAGGTCTTAATGGGCATTTTGAGATAGCGCTGTATGTAGATGCTTTTGAAGAAGTTGACAAGGAATATGAGAGAATCATTGCACAGGGAGGAAGGTCTGTGATGGAACCTGCGACAGAACCTTGGGGGCAGAGAACCTGTTATATTGCAGATCCTGAGGGGAATTTGATTGAAATTGGTTCTTTCAATCGTCCGTTTGAACGTTAAATAATAGTATATGTTAATCATGACTTATGATAATCATATGTGCAGGGGATAGATGTTTAGAATTTTAAGAATTCGAAAGAGTTCCTTTTTTCTTTATTGGAATTGCGTATCAGTATAAATGAGAATATAATAATTTCTATATAAATGACAAAGAATAGATGTATACATAATGATTTACAGGTGTTGTTTCTCAATGGATGCAGTATGAGTGTTGTTTGTATCAAATCATGAGAAAGGAAAATGGCATCAATGAAAAGGATGTCACGTAGACAGGATGGAAAAGTTGCAGAAAAGATATGGATTGCCTACTGCGATTTGTATGGTTGTAGGTACAGTAATAGGTTCTGGGGTGTTCTTTAAAGCTCAAAATGTATTGGAGGCAACAGGTGGAAATATGCCTATGGGTATTTTGGCGTGGGTGATTACTGGTGGCTTAATGATTTGCTGCTCACAGCAGTTTTCATCAATGGCAGTAAAGTATCAAAAGGTTAGCGGTGTTGTGGACTATGCTGAAGTGACTTGTGGAAAAGATTATGGGTACTATTTGGCGTGGTTTATGCTGAATATCTATTATCCATGTATGACCTCTGTTTTAACATGGGTGTCTGCACGCTATTTTGGCGTACTGTTTGGCTGGGGACTTGCTTCTACAGAAGTTATGGTTCTTTCGGGCTTTTTCCTGGTTGCATCCTATACACTAAATGCACTATCTCCTAAGCTTGCAGGCAAATTCCAGGTGAGTGCGACGGTCATTAAACTGATTCCTGTCACCTTAATGGCTGTGGTAGGAACTGTAGTGGGACTGATGAATGGAACATTAACAGAAAACTTTACAACGGTTGTTTCTGATGTGTCTGGTGGAAACAGTGCTGGTTTGTTTGCGGCCATTGTTGCAACGATTTTTGCTTATGATGGCTGGGTTGTAGCAACATCTATCAATGCTGAGCTGAAAAATCCAAAGCGTGATCTTCCTGTTGCACTGACGGTTGGATCAGTTGTCGTTGTTTTGGCGTATGTCTTCTATTACATTGGTGTTGCTGGGGGAGCTTCTAATGCAGAACTGATTCAAAATGGTGCTATTTTGTCCTTTACAAATATCTTTGGTCAAGTGGGGGGAATGCTTCTAAATGTGTGTATTGTTATTTCTTGCTTAGGAACACTAAATGGATTAATGGTTGCTGAAACTCGAAGTATGTATGCAATTGCTGCCCGCGGACAGGGCCCTAATCCTAAGCTGTTTTCTCAGGTAGATGATGCAACCAATATGGTGACGAATTCATCGATTTATGGATTGTTTATTTGTGCTTTATGGCTGGTTTATTTCTATGGTGCAAATTTAACATCTGGATGGTTTGGATTGTTTAATTTTGATTCATCTGAACTTCCAATTGTGACAATCTATGGTATGTATATTCCTATATTTATTATGTGGATGAAAAACGAAAAGAATCTAGGCGTAATGAAACGCTTTGTGATTCCTTCTTTGGCGATTGTTTCATGTCTGTTTATGATGTTTGCAGCAATTTATGCACATGGCATTACTCCTTATCTAAGAGCACAGGCCAATGGCACATTCTCTTGTCCTATTTTATTTTATCTGATTGTCTTTGTGGTCATCATGGCTATTGGCGGATTTGTTAAGAAGCCTAAGAATAAAAAATAATCAAAGTAAGTCCAGTTCGCTGGGCTTATTTTATGATAAAAAAGGGTATTATTGTATGTACAGGTGGATACAGCTTGAATATGGATATGATGCAGGCACTGCAGCCTGAGACAGTCAAGATGATCAATATCAACTATTCATATCCTGGATCACATGGTGATGGTATTAAAGCTTGTTTATGGGCTGGAGCCGCCATGGATGAAACACATGCAGGCATGTTGTTTGATAGAGGCGGAATTAAACACGATCAGGTAGGTTGTGCAGAAACAGGTTTCTTGTTCTGGATGGGTTCTCAGCCATTCTTAAAGGTTGATTTAAATGGAAATCGTTTCTTCAATGAAAGTGGATGTTATGACCATATTCTTCATGAAACACTGAATCTTCCTGGTATGACCTATGCTATGGTATGGGATGCAAATTATGTGCAGGATATGATGCGTTTTGATACACATGGATGTTCAAGAATGTTCCCACATGTGAATGGTGCTGAATCAGTATGGCCTTTAGAATTCAATGAATCTGCATTTATGCCTGGATATCGTAATGATGGACTGGTTGTAAAGGCGGATACAATTGAAGAACTGGCACAAAAGCTTGGACTTCCTGTGGACAACTTTAAGGCGACAGTTGATCGTTATAATGAACTTTATGACAAACAGAAAGATGAAGACTTTGGAAAAGAAGCGTTCCGTTTGTCTGAACTTAGAACTGCACCATTTGAAGGTGTGCGTTTAAGCGGCGGATATTTCATCTGTACACTGGATGGCATTAAGATTGATACGAATATGAATGCATTGACACCAGAAGGAAAACCAATTGAAGGCCTGTATGTTGCGGGTGACTGTTCTGGCGGATACTTTGACAGTTCTTATCCAAATCTATTAGCTGGATGTGCAGCAGGACGTTCCATTACCTTTGGACGTTTGGCTGGTAAAAATGCAGCTCATAGAGAAATCTAAACTCAAGACTCCACTCATGTGGAGTTTTTAAATTTCATCGTAAAACAGAAAGAGTGTTGACGAACAGGTCTACAGATAGTAGAATAGAGTTAGGTCTACTACTTGTAGAATGGAGGTAAACATGTCAGAAATGAAACTAGGAGTAATTGAATCACAATTTGCAGACTTGATTTGGGAGAATGAGCCTCTTTCATCAACTCAGCTTGCTAAGCTTTCAGAAGAAGCATTGAATTGGAAAAAATCGACAACATATACGATATTAAAACGTCTTTGTGATCGAGGTATTTTTCAAAATAATCATGGTACAGTAACATCTCTGATTTCAAAGGAGGAATTTACTGCATTGCAAAGTGAAAAGTTTGTCGATGATACTTTTGCGGGGTCTTTGCCTGCATTTATGACTGCCTTTGCGTCAAGAAAGAAAATATCTTCAGAAGAAGCGGAAGAACTAAAGAAACTAATTGATCAGATGAAAGGATGATGTTATGAACTGGTATGAACTTTTTCCTGCTGTTTTTAATATGAGTCTAACGGCCAGTATCGTTATTCTTTTTGTACTGATTGCTCGTCTTTTGTTAAGAAGGGTTTCTAAAATCTTTTCATATGCTTTGTGGGCAGTGGTACTGTTTCGCTTGTTGTGTCCAATGACTCTATCTAGTGAGTTTTCATTATTATCAATTCTAGATCTTCCTGTTTCTCAAACACAAACTTTATCGGGGTTAACATCTAGCATTGAATATATACCTCATGATATTGTCCATACAGAGAATCCTGAGGTACATCTTCCGGGTTTGATAATCAATGAAATAATCAATGATCGATTGCTTCAGGGAGAAGAACAGCTTGTGGCGGATCCTTTAGAATCACCTTTCAGCTTAATAACTTATCTCTGGATGGGTGGAATGATCATTATGATTGGTCATGGATGTATCTCATATTTAAGATTGAAAAAAAGATTGATTGGCACTGTTCATCTCAAAGAGAATGTATATTTGTCGGATTATATAGAATCTCCATTTGTGTTGGGGTGGTTAGCTCCTAAGATTTATCTTCCAGTATCGTTAGATGAAAAAGAACAAGAGTACATCCTTCTTCATGAGAAACATCATATCAAACGCTTTGACCACATCATTAAAACGATTGCGTATCTTGCATTGTGCATTCATTGGTTTAATCCGCTGGTTTGGCTGGCTTTTGTACTGGCTGAAAAAGATATGGAAATGAGCTGTGATGAAGCGGTGATTCAGATGATGGGTGAGGAAATCCGTGCTGATTACTCAGCTTCTTTACTGAATTTGGCAGTTGGACATCACAGCATTGGCGGGGTACCGCTTGCCTTCACGGAAACAGATACCAAAACACGCATTAAAAATCTATCTGTATGGAAAAAGCCAGTTGTAGTTGTTAGTGTATTAGCGACAGTGCTTGTTATTGTCTTCAGTTTCATTCTTTTTAGCAATCCTTTGAATACACAAAAAGAAGTGATGGGTTCTGAATATTCCATTAAAGAAGTTTTATATGCAGTTACTGTTGGGGGTGAATTGAGTGAAAAAATACCGTTGTCTTATACGATTACAGCTGATTATCATCTTTATGTTCAAAATAGTGCAGAAGAGGATTGGATTTATTTGGGAAAACTCGTACCTTATGAATTAACGAATTCAGAACTTGAGCAGTATATGCCTGTAGATGTTATGAGAGAAAAATATAATGTTCGTACAATTACAGATTCCTATTATCTTCAGGTAGAAAATGATAACTTTTATCTTGTTTTTAGTACAAAGGATGGCAAAACATATTTAGGTTATGGATGGGAAGATGTCTCCGAACGTTATCAAGGTGTATCGGATGATACACGTTTAAGAAGATTGTATCAATTAGAAAGTACGATGGATTCTACGTCATTTCATGTGAATTTCTTTAAGCGCTCTTTGATTCATCAAACAGGGGTAAACGTTGAACCGTTTTCTTATACTGCAAGTGATGATTTTCCGGAATTTGTCATTGTAGGATTCATGGCGAGTGGCATATCACAAAACGATATGGCTGATATGGGATATGCGATTTTTCAGCGGGGAGAGAATTATGGGTATAGATTGATTAAGTGTCATCATTATCCATATGCAGCTGTTCAAAATGGGGGAATCTTATTCTGCAGTGACCCTGCAACCATGAATACGACAGGTGAACTTGTGATTAAGGAAACCTATGATGTCATACTGAGCTGTAATGAAAATCTTGCGACTATCCAACAGGAATATCGCAATTCAGAAGGGATTATCAAAGTGATTGAGGAACCTGTTTATGGGAAATATTCACTTACTCTATTTGGGTGGGATGAAGATGAAGGGGCTAACTCTTCCATAGCAACGAAATATCTGGATAAAGATGGCTATATGGTAAACATTTCTGATGAAGTGCTGTTTTGGCCGGAGGATACGAATGCGGAAGAAGTGATTTCAAAGCTTATTCTTGATTATTATGATGAGTCTGATGAATCATTGATCTCTGTAACATCTTACAGATTGTTGGCGACTTCTGTTCATAATGATACGATAACGGGTCAAACGAAAATGATGGAAAGCTACATGATGATTCTGTATCAGACGTATAAAAAGGATATTTCTAACGGAGAAGTCCTAACTCCAGTTACTAATATTTATACTCCTGCAGTGATTACATGGAGTGGAGATGAAGGGGGTTATCGTCTTGCGGAATTTTGGATTCCTCAGCAAGGTTCGACTTATGAACAGGAAATACGAGCTAAATTCCTTGATGATATCGTAGATAAAGCTTTAGAACCTGAATTATATTATGAAGAACTATCAAGTAGATGCGAGTATGAAGTGTTTTTGCATTTGATTGACTCTTCTAATTAAGACGCAAATAAAAACAGGAATAGAATGTACACAAAATAAATATGGTGTATGAAAGTTCCTGTTTTTTTAAAATTATGATGAAATGGGTGTAAAATGGAGTAAAGTGGAGGAAAGTGTATGAAACTGGTGGAGAGTGCATTGAAGTATGTTGAAGAATCACAGAATGAATTGATTCAATTGATCAAGGATTTATGTGCGATTCCTTCGTTTTCTCATCATGAACAAAAGAAAGCTGAATTTATAAAAGACTGGTTTAACGAACTCGGCGCTGCAGTGATTGTGGATGAGAAATATAATGTGATTTTAGAGATGGATGCAGAAGGGAAAGATCAGCTCACTGTTTTTATGGCGCATACAGATACGGTATTTCCAGATGAAACTGGTTTTGAGTGTGTTGAGCAGGATGGCTGGCTTTGTGCTCCTGGTGTAGGTGATGATACTGCGAATGTGGCAGAACTCATGTTGATTGCAAAATATCTTTTACAACATCACTATACTTCTCCAAATGGCTGTTTGATTGTGTTTAATAGTTGTGAAGAAGGTTTAGGTAATCTTGAGGGCAGTCGTTATTTGATGGAAAAGTATGCAGGAAGAGTCCATGAGTTTTATTCTTTTGATGGCGGCTATAAGGCACTTGTGACAAAGGCAGTAGGATCCACACGATATGAAGTGATCATACGTACTGAGGGCGGACATTCTTATGGTGCTTTTGGAAATCGCAATGCGATTGCGTATGCATCGAGTATGATTCGTACGCTTTATGATTATCAGGTTCCTAAAAGAGGAAGAAGTACATACAATGTGGGTGTCATTGAGGGAGGAACTTCTGTCAATACAATTGCACAAGAAGTGAAATTCCTGTTTGAATATCGTAGTGATGATCGAGATGATTTAAATGAAATGAAACAGTTCTTTGATGCAGTTGTTGATTCTTATCGTTTGATGGGGATTGAAGTGGATGTACAGGTGATTGGTGAAAGACCATGTATGGGTGAAGTAAGTGAAGAACATATGAATGATGTTGTTTCTTTTGTTTCTGAAGTGATTGAACAGTTTACTGGGAAAAAACCTGTAGAACGTTCTGGAAGTACTGACTGCAATATTTGTTTCTCTTTGGGGATTGCAGGGTGCTGTTTTGGTGGTTATGAAGGCACAGGAGCTCATACAAAAGAAGAAAAAGTAGATATTTCTTCATTAAATGTCGGCATGAAAATCGTGATGAGTTTCATGTTGGAATTCTTTGAGAACATTTTTTAAAAATGTAAACGATTTCATGGTAAAAAATGTTAAAAAAGTGCTTTACAAAAGGATTTTAGAGTGGTATATTAACTGAGCCTTCGATGAGTTACACAGTAATGAAAGTACAGGGCTAAAGATAGCACTCATCGATTTATATACAAAGATTCAAGACAGCCAACAGGCTGTCTTTTTGGTTTTGTATAAGAAAACCACCTGATAGTGCCGCTGGATCATTATTTATTAGGGAAATCAACTGCCGGTTGGATAAATATCAACTAGGAAGAGTTGAACTCAACAGAGTGTCGATGGTGAATTGAGGGTTGTAAGGATAGAATAAAAGTGTCAAAAGGAGGACACGAGATGAAAAAACATCAATTTTACTATCATAAAGAAAAAGAACAGTTTATACTGAAACATGCAATGACAATTCAAAAAATAAGAAGCGAGGTAATGAAATGAAAACGTTAGGGAAAAAGATTAGTGAAGTTCGTAAACTGCATGGAATGACACAGGAAGAATTAGCTGTGAAGCTTAATGTGACATCTCAGGCTGTATCAAAATGGGAGAATGATTTAAGTATTCCTGATTTGCCGACACTGATTGAACTTTCTGATTTGTTTCATATCTCATTGGATGAATTAGTGAAACAGAAAGAGACGTTGGCTGCACCAATAGTAGTGGAGGAACATCTACGTAAACCGGTTGATCAGATGATGTTTAAGGTGCTGGTAAGCAGTGTAGATGGTGATAAAGTGAAGATTAATTTACCAATGGCACTGGTAAAAGCAGGTGTGAAGATTGGTATGAGTATGCCTCAGGTAGGAAGTAATGATGCATTGAAAAACATTGATTTGGATAGCTTAATCTATATGGTGGACCAGGGAGTGATGGGTAAACTGGTTGAAATTGAAAGTGCTGATGGAGATCACGTAGAGATTTTTGTGGAATAAGATGAAAATTACAGTTCATACAAATGAAATTGATTTAGTGATTCCAATTCCGAATTTTCTCATTGACTCAATGATGACCCGTTCCATTCTTCAAAAAGGAATCAAAGAATGTGGACATGAAGTTCACATTGATGAGCGTACAATGAATGTATTTTTGAAGGAGCTTGCGGGGATTGCGAAACAGTACAAAGGATTAGAAATCTTGTGTGCACAGACTGCTTCGGGTGAAATTGTAAAAGTTGAACTATAACATAATTTCACATATTGCCACGAAATTTCCACGATAGAATTTAGGTATCCTTTTCTTGCAAGAGATAATAGCTTGCACAAGGAGTCATTTCCCCTAATGACTTCGACACAATTCTATCCCCTTATTGAGAAAAGACCGTAAAGGTCTTTTTTCACACGCGTCACTAGAAAAATATTCTAGTTTGTGGTATGCTGAAAAACACAAGTGATAAACTGATGAAACAGCAGAGCGTCTGATTGTATATCAGTGGAAAAACTTGGTATAATATGATACAGAATTGATGGAGTGCGAAAAGTATGAGCCAAGATAAAATTATTATTAAAGGTGCAAAAGAAAACAATCTTAAGAATGTTGATCTTGAGATTCCTAGAAATCAATTAGTAATTATGACAGGGCTGTCTGGTTCAGGGAAGACATCTTTAGCATTTGATACGATTTATGCGGAAGGTCAAAGACGTTATGTAGAATCATTGAGTGCGTATGCGCGTCAGTTTTTGGGTGGTGTGGAAAAGCCTGATGTAGAAATGATTGAGGGATTGAGTCCTTCAATTTCTATTGATCAGAAGACCACCAGCAACAATCCTCGTTCTACAGTGGGGACTGTAACGGAGATTTATGATTATCTGCGCTTGTTGTATGCACGTGTAGGTACACCGTATTGTCCAATTCACAATACACCTATTGAAAGTCAGACGATTGTACAGATGGTCAATCGTGCGATGGAGTTTGAAGATGGTACTCGTTTGGAAGTGCTGGCTCCGGTGACACGCAATCAGAAAGGCACCTTCAAAGATTTCTTTGAAAAGCTGCGTAAAGATGGCTATTTGCGTATATATGTAGATGGTGAAATGCGTCTTTTGGAAGAAGAGATTGTATTAGACAAGAATAAGAAGCACAATTTGGATATTGTAGTGGATCGTATTAAGAAGAATGAGAATTCACGTTCTCGTCTGCATGATTCGATTGAGAATTCATTGAAACTGGCTAATGGTCTTTGTTTATTAAAGACATCGAATGAAGAGATTCTATTTTCCAGCAATTATTCCTGTGTGGAGTGTGGATTTTCCTTGCCTGCATTGGAACCTCGACTGTTTTCATTTAACTCGCCGCTGGGGGCATGTGATCATTGCAAGGGGTTAGGTTCAGTGATGAGTGTTGATTTGGATTATTTGGTGCCAAATCGTGAATTGTCAATAAGACAAGGTGGTATTCGCTATTATAAAAATATAGTGGATACAGAGAATATTGAATGGCAGCGTTTTGCGGTGTTGTGCAAACATGCGAAAGTGGATCTGGATACACCGTTGAATGAGTTGTCAGATGAACAGCTGGATATTTTACTCTATGGATCAAAAGTGCCTGTAGCGTATACAATTCGCAGTTCATCTGGAAACAAGTATTCTAAGAATGAATATGTTGAAGGTGTTGTTAATATGATTGAGCGTCGTTATCTGGAAACATCCAGTGCGATGTCAAAGGAATGGTATGCAAGCTTTATGGCAGAGCATTCTTGTCCAAAGTGTAAAGGTAAACGTTTGAATGAGATGGCACTGAGTGTGCGTGTGGGTACTAAAAATATTCATGAATGGACACAGATGTCAGTTGTTCAGGCGATTGACTACATGGAAAATTTAAGTTTGGATCCAATGAAAGCTGAAATCGCAAGACTGGTAACACAGGAAATCTTGAATCGATTGAATTTCTTAAAGGATGTGGGTCTTGAATATTTGACACTGGATCGTATTGCGGGGTCTTTGTCAGGTGGTGAAGCACAGCGTATTCGTCTGGCGACACAGATTGGTTCTCATTTGACAGGGGTACTGTATGTGCTGGATGAACCTTCGATTGGACTTCATCAGCGTGATAATGCACGTTTGATTCAGACGTTGAAAAACATGCGTGATTTAGGCAATAGCTTAATTGTGGTTGAGCATGATGAAGAGACGATGCTGGAATCTGATTTTATTGTGGATATTGGTCCTGGTGCAGGGGTACATGGTGGTGAAGTGATTATTGCGGGGACTCCTGAAGAAGTAATGAAGTGTGAACGTTCCATTACGGGTCAGTATTTGTCAGGAAAGAAGAAAATTGATATTCCTGCAAAACGCCGCAAGGGCAATGGAAAGAAAATCAAGATTGTTGGGGCAAAAGAAAACAATCTTAAAAATATCAATGTATCCTTTCCTTTAGGTACATTGAATGTAGTCACTGGTGTTTCTGGAAGTGGAAAGAGTTCGCTGGTAAATGAGATTTTATGCAAGGCAGTTCAGCATTCTTTGGGAAGAGTACGTGTTAAACCAGGTGCACATAAAGAGATTCAGGGACTAGATCAGGTAGATAAAGTGATTGAAATCTCTCAGGATCCAATTGGACGAACACCTCGTTCAAATCCAGTGACCTACACGGGTGTTTTTGATGATATTCGTGATTTGTTTGCGCTGACTCCTGAGGCGAAGATGAGAGGCTATGACAAGGGACGTTTTAGTTTTAATGTCAAGGGCGGACGTTGTGAACGCTGTCAGGGAGATGGGGTTAAACGTATCTCAATGAATTTCTTGCCGGATGTGTATGTGCCATGTGAAGAGTGTGAAGGCAAGCGCTATAACGAGGAAACGCTGCAGGTAACCTATAAGGGTAAAAACATTCATGATGTGCTTGAAATGACAGTAGAGGATGCACTGGAATTCTTCAGCAGCATTCATAAAATCAAGACAAAGCTTCAGACATTACATGATGTAGGTCTGGACTATATTAAATTAGGACAGTCATCAACGACGTTGTCGGGTGGTGAAGCACAGCGTGTCAAACTGGCGAGTGAACTGCAGCGCAAAGCAACAGGCAAAACAGTGTTTATTCTGGATGAGCCGACGACGGGTCTGCATACACACGATGTAAAGAAACTTCTACAGGTTTTACAGCGTATTGTGGACAATGGTGATACTGTCATTGTGATTGAGCATAATCTTGATGTGATTAAGAGTGCTGACTATATTGTAGATATGGGACCTGAAGGCGGAGACAAGGGCGGTACTGTGGTTGTATCTGGTACACCAGAGAAAGTAGCTGCCTGTGAGTCAAGCTGGACAGGGAAATATCTGAAAAAAGTATTAGAGAAGGGATGATGAACTTGGAATTTGAAGGACGCGTTACAATCAAAGAAATTTTAGATCATTTTGGTTATGAGCACCTAGTGGGCAATGAGGATTCTTTAAAACGCTGGGTTGTTGTTCCTGATGTGAATCGTCCTGGTCTTGAACTGACTGGATTTTTTGAACACACTGAACCTCGACGTGTGCTGATTATTGGGGCGAAAGAAGAGTCATATTTAGCGACTTTGGATGAAAAGACGCAGAAAGAACGTTTTGAGAATATTTTAGATGGATTTACTCCTGCATTGATTTTGACGATGAACAGAGAATGTCCTAAAGTTTTGAAAGAAGTTGCGGAAAATCGTAATTTCCCGATTTTTAGAAGTCCTCATCCAACCTTTAGAGTGATGACGGATTTGATTACTTTTCTGGATTCAAAACTGGCTCCTCAGGATACATTGCATGGTGTGCTTTTGAGTGTTTATGGCAAAGGTGTGCTGATTGTTGGGGAAAGCGGCATGGGTAAATCTGAAATTGCGCTGGAACTGATTCGTCGTGGTCATGTTTTGGTGGCGGATGATCGTGTGGATGTGGCTCGTATTCATAATAAGATTACTGGACATGCACCTGAACTTCTTGAAGGTATGCTGGAAATCAGAGGTGTAGGTGTCATTGATGTTGCGAAGATGTTTGGCGGAGCTTCTTTGTTGGAAGATACAGAAGTTCATTTAGTCATTCATCTGGAGAAATATATAGAGGATAAAGTCTATAACCGTGTTGGTACTAGTGAAGAACAGTTTTATCCTATTTTAGGATTGAACATTCCGCTGGTGACATTGCCAGTTAGTGAAGGTCGAAGCATGGGAGTACTGATTGAAGCTGTTGTGACAAATTTCCGTTTAAAGGAACGCGGATTTAACAGTTCGAAAGAATTTGAACAGAGGGTCTATGATTATATTGAACGACAGAATCAGTTAAATAAATTAGGTGGTGAATAAGATGGAGTTTTTTCCTAATCCTAGAATATTTTTGCAGATTGGGCCGTTTTCAATTGCCTGGTATGCAGTTTTCATTCTGATTGGCGGTATCTTTGGATGCACTTTTTCTGCCAGAGATCTGCGTAAGAATGGTTATTCAAATGAAACGATAGAAGACCTGTTTATGGGGGCATTTCTGTTTGGAATCATTGGAGCACGTTTATGGTATTGTGTGTTCTATGATTTTGAGTATTATTTTTCAAATCCTGTCAATCTGTTAAAAATTTATGAGGGCGGCATTGCGATTCAAGGTTCTTTGGTTGGAGGAGCGTTGTTTGTGGGCTGGTACTGCTGGAAACACAAGATGAACTTTTTCCGTACTGGGGATGCTATTTTGCCTCACATGCTGATGTGTCAGACATTTGGACGCTGGGGTAACTTTATGAATCAGGAAGCTTATGGCGGGATTGTCTCAGCGAGTTTTTATGAACACTGGCCAAAGTTTATAGCGGATAAGATGCTGATACAGGGTGCTTATCGCATGCCGACATTCTTTTTTGAAAGTGTCTGCAATCTGATTGGATGGATTTTGATTACTCAGGTATATCGCAGAGTATCAAAGCCTAAACGAGGAGATATGGTTTATGCTTATTTGATGTGGTATGGTGTAACTCGTTTCTTTATAGAAGGTTTGCGTACAGATTCTTTGATGATTGGTCCGCTTCGTATGGCACAGCTAACATCAATTGTGTTTATTGTGCTGGGTGTTTTAGGTACTTTAGGGCTGTTTAGAAAGCTGTTTAAAGACGCTAAACCAGTTCTCTTGTTTGATTTGGATGGAACAATTTTAAATACTGAGCCTGCAATCTTGGAAAGCTATCGACGTTTGTTTGAAAAGTATGCGCCGAATGTAGAATTTGACCGTGAGAAACAGGTATCCGTCATTGGCCCTCCATTAAGTAAAATGATGAAGATTTATTTCCCTGATCAGGATGTAGATGAACTGATTAAGGAATATCGTGCAATTAACACAGAGATTCATCCAGATACTGTTGTTGCAATGGAACATGCAGAAGAAATGCTGAAAACACTAAAGGATCAAGGCTATACCTTAGGGATTGTAACGTCGAAAGTTGAAGATATTACACGTTTAGGTTTGGATATTACTGGTTTGGCACAATATTTTGATGTGATTGTGGCAGAAAATCATGTAACAAAGAGTAAGCCTGATCCAGAAGGACTCTTTATTGCGTGTGAAAAACTGGGGATTGGACACGATTCTCTGATATATGTTGGTGATTCTGTTTCTGATGTCCAGGCGGGAAAAAATGCAGGAGCTTTTACAATTGCTTATTTGTCAATGCCTGAAAGAAAACAGGCAATGATGGATGCCAAGCCTAATAAAGCAATTGATGATTTGAGTGAGATTGTAGAAATTGTGAAGGAGGATCATTCATGGACATTCAATATGAGGTAGTGATTATTGGTGCGGGTCCTGCTGGGATGGCTGCAGCTGTGTATGCATCGCGTGCAGGGCTTAAGACGGCTATGCTGGAAAAAAGTGCACCCGGCGGGAAATTGGTAAAAACCAATGAGATTTCCAATTATCCTGGTTTTGTGACAAGCGGAGGTCCTGATTTAGCATTTAAGATGTTTGAACACAGCACTGCATTTGGGGCAGAATATCTCTATGGAGATGTGACTAGAATACATGATCATGGTAATCTCAAGGAGATTGCCTTAGCAGATGGTTCTTCTGTATTTACAAAGGCTGTGATTGTGGCAACGGGCCGTGACGAACGCTTGTTGAACATTCCTGGTGAACAGCGTTATACAGGAGCTGGAGTTTCATATTGTGCTGTTTGTGATGGAGCTTTCTTTAAAAATCAGGAAGTGGCTGTCATTGGCGGAGGCAATTCCGCTCTTGAAGAGGCCATGTATTTGACGCAGTTTGCATCAAAAGTACACATTGTGATTCGACGTGATGTCTTCCGTGCAGATGAGATTGTACAGAAACAACTGGAAGAAAATGAAAAGATACATGTTATTAAAAAACATGTACCTGTTGAAATCTTAGGTGAAAATGGCAAGGTTTGTGCGATTGTATTAAAGAATGTGGAAACACAGGAAGATACAACATTGGCAGTAAATGCGGTATTCCCATACATTGGACAGGATCCTGGAACTTCGTTTGTGGATCATCTGGATATTCTGGATGAACAGCGTTACATCTTAACAGATGAACGCATGGCTACAAAAGTACCGGGAATTTATGCAGCGGGTGATGTCATTCACAAAACACTGCGTCAGGTAGTCACTGCAACCAGTGATGGGGCTATTGCGGCACAGAGTGTGTTCCATGATTTAAGAGGGTAAAACAATGAAGATGCATTTTGAAAAAGGTTTTCATGGTGTAACGAAGATTAATGAACAGTGCATTGAAATGAATCATGAAACAGGTGTAGAACCTTATGATTTAACATTTACTGCAGTTGCAGGATGTTTCTATGCGAATTTTTTGAATCAGTGTGAAAAGTTGAAACTAGAAGTGAAGCATTGTGATATTGAAGTCACAGGTAAAAAGCGCAAGGAAATTCCTGCGACATTGGAAACACTGGATGTGAATGTTTCATTGAAAACATATTCCGATAAAAACAAGATTGTAGAAGCACTGGAAAATGCCAGTGAAAACTGCAGCATGCTGGCGATGGTTCGTCATGTTGCTGAAGTGACAATACAAGTTTCATTTGAATAAGAAAAACAGTCCCCACAAGAGAGGACTGTTTTTTCTAGTCATATCTGGCTTCGATGAGAGGGGCTTCCCAGTTGATGTGTGAATTCATGGATTGTGCGAGTTCATTTGCGTGTATTTTGATTTCTGACAAAAATTGAACTTCACGCTTTTTAGAGCGCCTTCCTTTGTCATGATATATTTCCTTGGAAATATAAGCATCATAACTAATAGAGAAATCATCTGGTGTGCTATGTGGAAAAAAAGACAGAGTCACTTCGTATTGAATCATCCCTTGATCAGATGTTGCGGTCAATGTAACAGATACAGCATTGCGCTGAATATCATTAAATAGACAGTCTGCCTTGAAATATTGTTTATAAACATCTATGACTTTCATGATTCATTTTCTCTTTCATCAAATCGAAAATAGGCTACAGTATCTGTTGCCAGTTTGGATAAATAGCTTCGCTGATCATCGTAGCACTGCATACCTGCAACAAAGATGCGATACATTGTACGTATGCCAAAATTGATGATATCAGCAGTTGGTTTACGCATGGATAGTTTGTTTAACAGGATAAGATACTGATTGTTGAGCTGTGAATTTTTTTGTGATGGATTGGCTAGAATTTTGTCGAGTGTTTCTGTGATTGCATTCATTAATACTTGATTAGATGGATTCATAGTTGTACCCCTTCATTACGATTATTATATAATGGTTTCTAAGTTTTGTGATACAATGGTTTAAGAATTGAAAAGAGGAAACTTCATGAGTAAGAAAATAGATAAAGAGTTTGTAACACTGTGGAGTGAAAGACTGACACACATGCTGGTGCTGGGTTTTTTAGGTGTAATCTTTAGTTTGCCTGTATTTACTGTTGGTGCATCAATGAGTGCGATGCATAAGGCAATGATGCTGTATGTCGTACAGGAAGATAAAAAAATCTTCAGAAATTACTTTTCTGCATTTAAGACTTACTTTAAGCAATCTACTTTGATTTGGATAATCAATTTAGTGCTCATTTTAGTGCTAAGCTTTGATTTATTGTTTTATGGAGAGTCTTCCAGCTGGATTCAGATTTTGGGTACAACCATTGTAACAATCAGTTTAATGGTGATTGTGTATGAGATGACAATGTCTTTTGTGATTGTACCTGCCGAGTTGACACAGGGAGTTAAACAAACCATCATAATATCACTGCATTTTGGATTAAAGTGTCCTTACTATGCATTGATGATGTTGATTCTTCATTTGGTTATACCAGGACTTCTGATTTTATTTATGGTTCCTATTCTTGTGTTTGTGCCTGGAATCTTGTCTTATTTAAGCTGGCAGTTTCTTCCTAAGGCATTTGAGTACTATCAAAAGAAGTGTTTATAGACAAGTCACATGTGTGGCTTGTTTTTTAGATGTGGATATGATATATAAAAATTAGAAGAGATGGATAATTCATTTTTGCACAATAATCGCAAGACGAGGTGAACTCATGCTGAAAGAGATTGAAGAATTAAGAAGGTACTGTCAGTGGAAAGTTAAGTCGACAAATATCTTGTGTATCTCTATCATTGTGATTACTGCAGTTTTAGAGCTAGGTTCTAAAACTGCTCTGAAACATTCCTTGACACCTATCTTTGTGATAGCTGGTTTATTGATGATGCTGATCACATCACAAAGACAATCTTCGATATATATTGATGAATTTAGATCTTCATTCTTAACTCATTTATTTGATCAAAGAATTCAATTGACCTATATTGAATATGGTAAAGGGATTGATTGTTTTGACTTGCAGAAGTGGGGAATTATTGAGGGTTCAGATGGGTTTAGCAGTCGAGATTTGATAGAAGGAACTTGTAAAGAGTCTGAGTTTAAAATGTCATTTGTCTCTGCCTACAAAAATCATGAGATTTATGGATTAAGAGCAGGTGTTCCTCAGCATATGACGATTTTCTCTGGAATGTATTTCATGAAGAAACTAACAGAACCCACTCATGGAAAAGTAGTGGCTTCAGGAGATTCGATTTCTGCATTAATAGTGAATGAATCTGAGAGATGTTTTGATTCTATGTTTAAGGTTCGCTGTGAAGAGTGCCAAGAAGAAGTAGTGCTTACTGATGAGTTAAAAACAAAGATGATGAAGATACAAAGGAAACATCCTGATGTTGTGTTTGGAATTGTGGATGGCTGGCTGCATCTGGCAATCCCAAGATATACATCCATTGCAGCACCAAGTTTGTCATCTCCAGTAAATCCTGCCTTGATTGAACGTATGGAAAAACAGATGAAAGAAATCAATAATTTGATTCTGGAAGTCTGCGAATAAATTTGGATGTTTAACAAGAAGATAGTGAGGTGTTAGTATGGGTGGAGCAGTTATTTTATGGATGTTAATTGTGCTTTGTTGTGCTATCTGGTGGGTTGTTGAGTATATCAAAAAACAACACTCAGGCTCAAAAGAAAAGGTGCATTATCGAAGTATGAGAGCACCAGTAGCATCTAATGCTGAACTGTTTGATGCATTTTCAAAGAATAAAAAAGATTCTACAGAATAAAACAAGTAGAAAGACTGCCTACGGGTGGTCTTTTTATGTGTTAAGGGAAAGAGAATATTCTTTCAACCAGGGATTTAAAAAAGACAACTATAAATCAATTGTAAGTTGAAATGTGTGTGATAAACTGGAATTGTAAAAGAACTGCGCAGATCTTCTATGAAATGGAGGAAATTATGAGTATTGGTACACGAATCAAAGCATTAAGAATGAAAAAGGGTCTTTCTCAAACAGAGGTGGCAGAGGTGTTTCATGTGAGTGCTCAGGCTGTCAGCAAGTGGGAAAGTGAAGCATCTTCTCCTGATATTAGTCAGCTTCCGGTGATTGCATCCTATTTTGGAATTACAATTGATGAACTGTTTGATTATCCAATGGATTTAGAGTATGAACGAATTGAAAAAATGATTGAAAATGGGAAAGCACTTCAGAATGAGCTATTTGAACATTATGAAGATTTCCTGTTGAAAGAAATAAAGAAGAATCCAAAGAATCATAGAGCTAAATCTACATTAGCAGATTTGTATCATTTTCATGCCTGTCGACTGAATGATAAAGCTGTACATTATGCATTAGATGCATTGGAATTGAAACCAGATAACAAGTTTGATTTGAATACATTGACCAATGCTTCTTATGGTCATGCGAATGACTGGAATATTGGAACTCACTATAAATTGATTGAACACTATCAGAAACTGATTCGTAATCATTCAGAGAATCAAAGGACAAAACTGTATTTATTGGATAATTTGATTGCGGATTGTCGATTTGATGAAGCAACGACAGTGTTAAATGAATCAAATCTAGAACTTGATGCATTTTATCGAATGTGGATCAAAGAGAAGCAAGAAGGATTTGACAATGTTGTGAATGATTATCAAAAGCTGATTCAAGAGTATTGCAATGATTGGAGAATGTTGATGGAAACTGCGAATCGCTATGCATACAACAGAAACTATGAAGAAGCGGTTGAGATTTATGAACAGGCATTTGCAACTGCTCCAAAACCAAGAGTCACAGATATGCTGGCGAGTATACGCTGTTTGCATAAGTGCATGGGTAACTATCGTCAGGCAATCACTGCATGTCAAAGAGAATTAATGCTGTTAAAAGATGAATGGAACATCACAAAGGGCGAATTGGTGGATGAACTGAAACAAGAAATAAGCAGATTAGAAACAGAATGCATCAACAAGGGTTAACCGAATGAAGAGATTTCATGATGAGTGCTATGAAAATTGCAAGAATTACTTTTACAATCTAATAAATAATGTTAGTACATATAGAGCTGAATAATGTTATAATAATTTCATCTATATAAGATGAATTAAAGGGATGGGGATAAATTATGACATTTGTAAGTGCAATCATTGAACTTCTCGGTGGTTTAGCAATGTTTCTCTATGGCATTGAAGTCATGGGGGATGGGTTAAAAAACAGTTCTGGTGAAGCTTTAAAGAGAGTACTTGAAAAAGTAACTGGAAATGTAGTCGTGGGTGTTTTAACTGGATGCCTTGTAACTGCAGTGATTCAGAGCTCTACAGCGACTATTGTATTAACTGTTGCGTTGATTGGGGCAGGTGTACTGAACTTAAAACAGGCCGTATCCATTGTAATGGGGGCCAATATTGGGACAACAGTAACTGCTCAGATTATTCGTTTAGGATTTGTAGAATCTGATGGTGGTAACTGGCTGCTTTGGCTGTTTGATACAGATACATTAGCACCAATTGCCTTAGTGATTGGTATTGTACTAATCATGTTTGTGAAAAAGAAATCTGCAAAACCAATTGGAGATATCTGTATTGGGTTTGGGGTTTTGTTTGTTGGTTTAAATCTGATGACAAGTGGTGTAAAGCCATTGATTGGAACAGATGTATTTGAGTCTTTTCTGACTTATTTAAGCAATCCAATTCTTGGTTTATTGTTTGGTCTTGTGCTGACTGTTATTGTTCAGAGTTCTTCAGCGACTGTGGGTATGCTGCAGACTGTAGCTGCTGCGACTGCTACAGCAGCACTGAGTGATCCAAATGCAGTCGTGGTTACATTTGCGATGGCTTATCCAATTATTATGGGTATTAATATTGGTACTTGTGTAACAACTGCAATGGTTTGTTCGATTGGTACATCCAAAGATGCAAAGCGTACAGGTGTAGTTCATATAGCATTTAATACAATTGGGACAATTGGCTTCTTTATTGCGATGAGCGTTATGCAGCATTTTGAAGTGTTCGGCTCAGCGTTCTGGGTTCGTGTTGTTGATGGAGGCGGAATCGCTGACTTCCAGACAGTTTTCAATCTGCTGACTGCTGTCATCCTGATTCCATTTGCAGATTATCTTGTGAAGCTGTCTTGTTTCATTGTGAAAGATGATGCACCACAGGAAATTAAGCATCCTGAACTGCATACTTTGAGTGAAAACTTAATTATTTCTCCTGCTGTGGCTGTTTCTGAAACTAGCAAGGCGGTTGCAGCTATGGCTGGCATTGTGAAAGAGAACTTCAAAAGAGGCTGTCAGCAGCTGATCAATTATACTGAAGGTTTAACAACAATCATTAATGAAGAAGAAAATGAACTTGACCTGTTTGCGGATTCATCTTCTAAATTTATGATTGGATTAAGTAAAAATATTGAAAATGAAACAGAAAATCATCGCCTTGAAATGATGCTTCAAACAGTTCCTAATCTGGAAAGAATTGGGGATTATGCAACGAATCTGGATGAGCTGGGTGAATCTTTAAAGAAGGATGGTTCATCCTTCTCTGAAATGGCACTGAAAGAATTGGATATTTTGACTTCTGCAGTCAATGAGATTATCGATATTACTGTTGGTGCTTTAGAAGAAAATGATTTAAATAAAGCTGAAATGATTGAACCTTTGGAAGAAACAATTGATGATATGGTTATGCTTTTAAGAGCAAAACATACAAAACGATTAAAGAATGGTGAATGTTCAATCAGCTCAGGGTTGGTATTCATGGAAGCTTTGACTTATTTTGAAAGAGCTTCTGACCAGTGTTCTTCAATTGCAGTGTTAATGCTTGCACAGGATAATCAGGATATTCTTTTGAATCATCATGAGTTCTTGCATAACATGCATAAAAATGGTGGTATGAAATATAGTGAAATGCGTAATGCACGTATTAAACAGTATATTGATCCACTAAAAGGAATAGAATAAGATTATAAGTAAATCATTTATTATATTCGTGATAATGACGAACAAAAAAGTTCGTCATTTTTTATGGGAATTAGCAGAAGAAATATTATGTGACTGTACAATCTTTACTATAAATAATTAGGATGTTATTATTGCGTTATAAATGGAAGGATTCATATCATTATGTCAATTGTTGAATTTGAAAAAAATCGTTCGCTTGATGCGATTATGCTTGGCCGTATTGCCATTGATTTCTATCCTGAACAGAAACATTGTCCATTAAATAAGGCTCAAACATTTAGCTGGTATGTAGGTGGATCTCCTGCCAATATTGCAGCAGGATGGGCTCGTCTAGGTGGTAAAATAGGTTTTCTTGGTAAAGTGTCTGATGATCAGTTTGGAACTTTTGTTGTTGATTTCTTAAAAAATGAAGGTGTTGATACATCACATATCGCAAAAGGAAAAGAAAATCTAGGACTTGCGTTTACTGAAGTTCTTTCAGATCAAAGCAGTAGTTTGTTGATGTATCGTAATAATACTGCAGATCTTCATTTGAGTGTTGAAGACATCAGTGAAGAATACATTGCTCAAAGCAAGTTACTGTTGATTTCTGGTACTGCACTTAGTATGTCACCATCAAGAGAAGCTGCATTTAAAGCAGTTCACTTAGCACACAGGTATAATGTACGTATTGTATTCGATATAGATTACCGTCCTCAGAACTGGAATAATTTGGATGAAGTTTCTGTGTATTATGCAGAAATGTCATCTCATGCAGATATCATTCTTGGTTCACGTGAAGAATTTGATTTGATGGAACGATTGGTAAATCCTAATTCAGATGATAAAGCTTCAGCTGCTTATTGGCATGCAAAAGGTGCTAAAATCGTTGTGATTAAACATGGAAAAGATGGCTCGACAGCATATGCAAATGATGGACAATGTTATACAATTAAACCTTTCCCTGTTCAATTGCAGAAAGGGTTTGGGGGTGGTGATGCATATGCATCAGCATTTCTGTATAGCTTGATGGGTGGATTAGAACTTTCAATTTGTTTAGAAAGAGGAAGTGCAGCAGCTGCAATGGTTGTTGCCAGTCCATCATGCAGTGCACATATGCCTAAACTGTCCGAGTTGATAGAATTTATAGAAGAAGAAAAAAGACAATATGGAGAAATGATCCATAACAATTAGATATTCATCTTAAGTCCTCAATAGAAATATAGGGGACTTTTTAGCAAGTGAGAATGGTCTTTTAACAGAAGAAATATGAACAAAGAAAATAGATAGATTTGAATTTTGTTATATAAGTTACCAAATGTAAGCTTTTTAAGTGAAAAAATAAGAAAAAAACAAAAAAATATGTAAAAAAGTTGTTGAAAAGGGTATTTTAGGGTGATAATATAAGCGAGCTGCTTGGGAGTACCCAAGAAATACAGCTGAGATGAGTCTTGTAAAAGATGAATTCTCATAAGCCAACTATCCTGATCCTAAGGCGTAAGCTAAGGAGAATTAACTAAAATCCGTAAGGAAAATGTTGAGACATTGAAGTAGCTGCTGTGAAGCGAAACAGTGTTGGAGAAAGGAATCGCAGTGAGCTGAGTACCAGAATCTGAAGGAAGACGAAAGGAAATTGCAGATAATATAAAGCCTTAACTGAAAAGTTGAGGCCTTTTTTGTGATATAATTTGAAGTATAAATTGTTGTGTCAGTTGTGAAATGGAATAGTTCAGTATGTGGGTGATATATCCATGAATTTAAAAGAAAGAGCAAATAAACTGAAGACAGATATTCCAGCTGTGTTTCTTGCGTTAAAGAAAAAAGAAACACCGTGGTATGCGAAAATTTCTGCAGCAATCGTTGTTGTTTGTGTTTTGTCCCCTATAAATCTAATTCCCGATTTTATTCCTGTACTTGGTTGTTTAGACGATGTGATCATACTTCCTGTATTGATTGTATTGACGTTAAAACTGATTCCGGAATCAGTGTTTGCAGAATGTAAGGTACAATCAGAAGTAATATGTCAAACTGAAAACCCCCAAAAAATGGTATTATGCAATTCCGTTTATTTTGACGTGGATGACAGTCATTATTTTGATTGTTATGTTTTGTGATAAAGGATGGTCTTTATGAGATTTTTGAATACTGATGATTTAAAAAGCAAAGAGATTCAATTGATTGTCGACCGATTGTCTGAAGCAAATCTAGATAGAAATTGGGTTCCAGCCTATCATTTTCATATATGTGATTTGCATGGAAATATCATGGGATCCTGTGATTTAAGAATTGGATATACGGAAGGGCTTTACTATGGAGGGCACATTGGATATAGTGTCAAAGAGGAATATAGAGGCCATCATTATGCTGCAAAGGCTTGCAAACTTCTTTTCTCTTTAGCGAAAAAACACGATATGAGTTACTTGTATATCACGTGTAATCCAGATAATCTGCCTTCTAGAAAAACATTAGAATTTCTGCAAGGAGATTTTCTTGGGGTGAAGGAACTACCAGAAAACAATGATATGAGAGTGAATGAAGGGGAAACTCACAAATGTATTTTTAAATTTCAGTTATCATCACTGGATTAGTAATAACTTAAAATTATAAGTAAATGAAAGCTGTGGATTATAATTATCCACAGTTTTTATATAAATGGTTGTAATATAGGCTGTTTCCCACTGTGCAATGAATCATTGCTAGCTTTTTTATAGGGGTCTTGCTAAACTAAGGGCGAGGTGATTCGGATGAGTGAAGTAGCTAATAGTATAAAAAAACTTCGTCAAGAAAAACAGATGTCCCAAGAACAGCTGGCAGAACAACTCCATGTAACTCGACAGGCTGTATCCAATTGGGAAAATGGGAAAACACAGCCTGATGTTGATACACTTACTCAGTTGGCGAGTGTGTTTGATGTTTCCATTGAACGCATTATCTATGGCAAGGCAAAGCCTCATGTCCATTTTGCGGTTAATTTTGATCCTCAAAAAGGTGTACAAGATTGTGTCAATCTTGGGGCAATTCTAGCTGTAGTTATTTCCTATGCCAAATGGCATTCTATTGGATGGGCTATTTTTCATGGAACATTGAACTGGGCTTATGTGATTTATTATATGATACGATATTGATAAACTTTCTTGATAACATATAGGAGACTTGAATACCAAAATACCAGACAATCTGACTGCATACCATTTGCGCTGTTTCTGGCTGCTTTGAATCTATATACAAGTGGAATTGTGCACAATAAAATGATATAATTTCTTTAAGGATAGAACAGAGATATTTTAAATAATATAGGAAATACACTAGCTTTTAAAGGAGGGAAAATCATGCGACATGAACCAGTTGTACTGAGATGCATCTTAATGATTCTTTTTGTGGTACTTGTTATGGCAGGTTGTACAACGCCGGTGGACACAGGTTCTCCTATCATTAAGAAACCAATCCAAGATCATTACGAGTATAAACAAAGAGAAAAGATATGTTTTTTTCCATCATTTACGAATGAAAATGAGAAAGCTCAAATCTTGAGTGTGTCCACAGAGGAAGGGACATTTGTCTGCATGACAACGGATGAGATACAGGCAGATTCCTTTATCAATGCACAGCGAACACTCCTTCAGTTTCTTCAGGAGAATGGGGTAACTATACGAGATCTGAACTATATTGCAGTAAATTTCGATGAGAACTTTAGTGAAAGTTCAAAAGACACTGCATACATTGCGCTTTCATCTACACAGACTTGGAAACAAGTGCTTGTAACCTTACAAACACTTTGGGGAGACTTCACTGATTATGGGTATGTCTATGCGATGGCCAATGCCATTGCTTCACACCTTGGATGGGAAACGGAAGTTTTGGAAACTGCAGAAGACTCTGCAATGGAGGCATTTTTCTATGAGAATCCTCAGGCGCTTAACCTTTTGTATCCGGCTTTTACAGAACGCTATGCAGCAAAGGACACTGTTAGGTATTCAAAATTACTGAGTTTGTCTTTGTTTGAACAGATTGACTTATGTGATGCGTTAAAGAAGCCAATTGAAACACAATTAGAAGACTTTGAAATAGTACTTCTCGGATATTCTGAGACAATCGGAGCTTTGTTTTCACGACAGACGTGTGATTATGCATATCGTGGTCCTTATCTGCCTCTTTGTATTCAGACAACCTATGCCACACATGTTGTGGATCATGACTACAAGGACTATCACAATGATATCTACGAAGATTATTTTAAGGATGATGTAACGATCTATCAAACAGCAGAGATTCTTGATAAAGAAATTGTTGAAGCCTTTGAGCGTTTTGGACTAGAGGATTCTGCTGGTCATCTTTGTATTAACTGGCTTTCTGAAGAAAGTGCCATGACAAAATTCGCAAAGCGTCATATCAACACATGTTATTATTTATTACAAGAGGCGTATGTTACGACAATCAGTCTATATCTGAATGTAGTTTATCAACATATTGAGCATTTAATAAATTCGAATTTAGAGAAAACTTGGCAATCGATGGCTTTTTGCGAACTTGGCAGAACAAATTCCATGCATGCTCTGTATGCTACAGAAAAAACATTCACACAGAATTCAAAATGGGCAGAGCTATTTAATTCTTTCACAGGACACACCTACCAAGGGAAAATGGAAGACTATTTTGAAGCATTTGAGGTGTTGAGTTATGTGCTTGAAGATTTTAATCTCAGTGGCGGAGCTTCCATCAATTCGTTCACTTACTATTTAATCAGGAATTATGGAGAAAATGCGGTGACAAAACTGATGCTGTCTCCAGATACTGTCATCGATGTTGCCGGAAAAACATGGGAAACTTTGGAACATGAATGGAAACAATCTATGATAGATAAGTATGCCGATAAGGAAATTCCAGGCTGGCTGAGTGAGTACTAATATATTGAAAAGATCATGGCAGGATTTGAAAATCCTGCCATTTTCAGATAAACCTTATTTCTTATCGAAAACAGGGTTATATGCGTAATAGTTCTCTTTGTTGAGATCTTTTCTTACAAATTCTAATGCTTCACCAAAACGCTGGAAATGAACGATTTCTCTAGCGCGAAGGAATTTGAGTACTTTATAGACTTCTGGGTCTTTCGCAAGACGCATTAGATTTTCGTAAGTCGTTCTGGCTTTCTGTTCTGCTGCGACTGTGTAAATACTACCTTTAGCAGAAAACAGGCACTTTGCATGATGAAAATAGTATAACTTGTTTGTGTTTTGTAATTTGTTATACCCATATGCAGATTGTTCAAGAAGGTATAACAGATTGAAGAGATTAATGGACGATTTATCTAACGACCATCACTGTGTTTTCATTTTAAAAAAGGTCAGATCAATAAAAAATGAGTTTTATTATGAGGGAATAAAAGAAATATTGGAAAAACCTTTAAAGAACAGTTAAATAGACTTGAATTTGTAGAAGAAGAATATTCTCAACCTGATGAATACCCGTTGCAAAGATTCTTTGCGTGACTTGTTATCTGTATTACGCTATACTCCAAATAGGAGGTGAAGAAGATGCGCGATATTGGAAAGAACATAAAACATCTCCGCGAGGAAAACAAACTTTCTCAGGAGCAATTAGCAGAGAAATTATTTGTCACCAGACAAACTATATCCAATTATGAAACTGGTCGTTCGCGTCCAGATGTGGAAATGCTCAAGAAGATTGCCGAAGTGCTAGATACTGATGTTAATACGGTGATTTATGGTGTACAGTCAACACCTGAGCAATGGTTAGAAAGAAAAACACTAGTTATCGCTTTTCTTATCACTCTGGTATTAGGGATAACTTGGTTCACATTGTCTCCATTAGCACAAGCGTATCAGACAAGACATTTTACTCTTGTTCCAAAACTTCTACTTCGAATCACTGTTCTTCCGAGTTTGTTAATGATGCTTGGCTGGACCGCAATGCAGAGTTTTCATGTTTTTCTTGGAGCTAAACGATTGAAGGGTAAGAATATTCCTCTGATTAGAGGTATCCTTTTGATAGCTTTGTTCCTGTGGGTGCTATTTGTAATCCCGCCTGTGGTCGACTTGTTGCGTTCGGAGATTATTCGCTGGCAGTGGCTTCAAACTCACAACTCTTACAATAGTGCAGATTTTGCTTTGTCTGGTATCTGGAAAAGCATAGTGTTGAATCCTCTTTCCTCTTACTTGGTGTTCTATCATCAAGAATACTTCAGTGTTTTTTCTGTTGTTGGAATTGCGCTTTGGATCGTTGGTTTTCCTAAAAGAGAACATGTTACAAAGACATAGCCCAATTTGTTGGTGAGATTGATGAAAGCTGTAGACATTTGTCTGCAGCTTTTGTTTTTGAAAAGATTGTATAAAATGAACATCTGAAAAAATTAGTTATCTTTTATTTATGGATTAGTGATAACTTGTATCTTATAATTTGATGAATTTTTTGTGCAAATCACAGTTGCGGACTATTCCATGTCAAAATGGTGGTACTTTTTTGCATATTTCTTTACAATATGAGTAAAGGAAGTGATGCCATGACGCTAGGACAAAAAATATATATCTCGGTACTATGAGGGTCTGCCTATTAAGTTACTTAAAGTTTTGTGGAACAATACCAATGGAGGAGTTCTAATGGAACAAAAAAATTTGAAGCAATGCTTGTGCTTATCGTGCCAAGGGTTGTTGGATTAATCGTCAAAAATCATAAGGTTGATGAAGTGACAGCATCTAGAAAGTTTTATGAATCAGAAGTGTATTCATTATTAGAGGAAGAAGATACAAAGCTTTGGCATCTTAGTCCGTTAACTCTTTTTAACATGTATGATGAAGAAGCTGCTACTGGCAACATTACATTTCCGGAGGGATAAACATGAGCAGACAAGGTGATTTTTTGATATTTTGTACAGAACAGTACAAATCTGCTAAAAAGCTAAGTGGTAAACAAGTATCAGAATTATTCACGCTTTACCAAGTTTGGGACTATATTTACTCCTGCTTTGAGGCATTACACACCACAGGTGTTAATTACATTGTTGATGATATTGACTTATATATTGAGGCAAGACAAGTTTCGATGTCATAACGGAAAAAGGAATGGATTATTTGGTAAAAAGATCCGCCCCCTGTCAGGTAGATAGGACAAATAAATAAAATTTAATGGATGCTTTATCTTATGATAAGGCATCTTTTTTTTGTTGGCAATTTATGTATAGTTATTAAAATTTGACCTGAATTTCACATAACTTGTATTTTTGATTTCACATACGGACTTTAAAATGAGCACTGTATTAAGAAAACGAAGGAGATATTGAAATGAAAAAAATGATTAGATTGATGACGGTGACTCTTTTGACGCTCTCTATGTTAGCTGGTTGTGGAAATGCAAAAGCGACTGGTTCAGTTTCTACAGATGGCTCAACTTCCATGGAAAAGGTAATTGGTGCTCTTGGTGAAGCTTTCCAAAATTATACTGGAATCAGCTTTACTTATAATCCAACTGGATCTGGCTCAGGGATTAAGGCTGTTCAGGAGGGACGCTGTGATATTGGTTTGTCCTCTCGTGATTTGAAGGCAGAGGAAAAGGAAGCAGGACTGAATGGAACTATTCTGGCTTATGACGGAATCGCAATCATTGTGAATCCTGAAAATCCGGTGACAGATTTGAGTGTAGAAACTATCGCAAAAATCTATACTGGTGAAATTACAAACTGGTCTGAAATTGGTGGCAATGATGCTGAAATCGTTCTTATTGGTAGAGAAGCAGGTTCTGGTACTCGTGATGGATTTGAATCGATCACTGATACTGAAGAACTTTGTAAATATCGTCAGGAACTGACTTCTACAGGAGATGTAATTACTACTGTTTCTCAGAATCCAGGTGCAATTGGTTATGCCTCTGTAGCATCTGTAAAAGATACTGTAAAGGCAGTAACTGTAAATGGTGTTGCACCAACTGAGGAGACAATCAAAGATGGCAGCTATGTAGTTCAGCGCCCATTCGTGCTGGTGACAAAGAGTGGAGTTGAATTGAGTGATGAAGCCTTCAAATTCTTCACTTACATTACATCTGCTGAAGCTTGCGATATCATCTCCGCAGCAGGGGTTGTACCAGCTTATAGTGAATAAAACTCAGAAAGATGCAGAAGCGACGGTCATACTATGGACCGCCGCTATACTGCTTGAGGATAAAATATGATAACTCAACAAAGTAGAAAAATAGAACAAATTCATCAAGACATCCGTGCTGAGCACAAGACTCATGTTGAATGGAAGCGCAGAAATAGAACTCAGACAATAGAATATATGATTCATGGAATCTTTTTATTGCTGGGGTTGATTACTGTAGGCTGTGTATTGCTGATTACAGTATATTTGATCATTTCAGGTATTCCAGCTATACGCCAAATTGGCCTTTTGGATTTCCTGTTTGGCAAAGAATGGGCATCTACTGCATCTGAACCAAAATACGGCATTTTACCCTTTATTCTGACTAGTGTCTATGGCACTGCAGGTGCGATTTTGATTGGTGTTCCTGTTGGCTTTATGACCGCAGTGTATCTGTCCAAACTGGCCTCTATTAAGGTGAAATCTGTGATGCAGTCTGCGGTGAGCCTGCTGGCAGGTATCCCTTCTGTGGTTTATGGTCTGGTGGGCATGCTGGTACTGGTTCCTGGTATCAGAAAGATTTTTAATGTGCCTGATGGAGCGAGTTTGCTGGCTTCAATCATCGTTTTGGCCATTATGATTTTACCATCAATTATCAAGATGTCTATTACAGCATTAGATGCAGTTCCAAAGGAATATGAAGATGCTTCGCTGGCGCTAGGTGCCACGCCTATCGAAACCTATTTCAAAGTTTCTGTTCCTGCAGCTAAAAGTGGTATTGCAGCAGCAGTTGTTCTAGGGGTAGGTCGTGCAATTGGTGAAGCTATGGCCGTCATGATGGTGGCTGGTAATGTACCAAATATGCCTAATTCTTTGTTTCAAAGTGTGCGTTTTCTAACAACTGCTGTTTCTAGTGAAATGTCTTATTCAAGCGGTTTGCAAAGACAGGCGTTGTTTTCTATTGCTCTGGTATTGTTCATGTTTATTATGCTGACAAATGCAATGCTGAACTTCTTCCTCAAACGAGAAAAGGAGTAAATTATGTTAAGTCAAACATTATCAAAGAAAAGAAAAAATTATGAAGTCCTGATGAAAGTGTTAATGCTGTTGTCTGCAGGTTTAACAGCAGCTTTGACATTATTTCTTGTTATCTATGTTCTGGTACAGGGTATTCCAAATATTACTTGGGAATTACTTTCGACAAAGCCGAGTTATTTAACTGAAAAAATAGGGATTCTTCCAAATATATTGAATACAGTGTATATCATTCTTGCAACACTGCTGCTTGTTCTTCCGATAGGTGTAGGTGCAGCTATTTATTTGACTGAATATGCGTCGAACAAAAAAGTGGTAAGTATCATCGAATATGCTGCAGAAACCCTTTCAGGAATTCCTTCGATTATCTATGGGCTAGTGGGGATGCTGCTGTTTTCCAACAATATTGGGACTTGTCTTTTGTCAGGTGCTTTGACTCTGGTAATCATGAATCTTCCAACCATCATGCGCACAACACAGGAAAGCTTGAAAACTGTTCCTCAGTCTTATCGAGAAGGAGCGTTTGGTCTGGGGGCTGGGAAATGGCGTGTTGTCCGAACAGTTGTTTTGCCTGGATGCGTTGATGGTGTCATCACTGGTTGCATTCTGTCTGTTGGTCGTATTCTAGGTGAATCGGCAGCGCTGTTATTTACCGCAGGATTTGCTCATGCATTAAACGGAGTAATCGATGGATTAGCGACACCGGGCGCAACACTAACAGTAGCGCTTTATGTTTATGCAAAAGAACAAGGAGAGTTTGGTGTGGCATTTGCCATTGCGGCAATACTGATGATTTTAACTGCACTGATTAACTTTGCAGCTACATTTGTGCAAAAACAATTCGCAAAAAGGAGAAGTCTATGAGTAATATCATTACTGTAAAACAGATGTGCCTTTGGTATGGTGAGCATCAGGCACTAAAAAATATAAATATTGAAATACCTGAAAAGAGTATAACTGCTTTTATTGGCCCTTCTGGATGTGGAAAATCTACATTTTTGAAATCCTTGAATCGTATGAATGATTTGATACCTAACGTTAAAATTGCGGGTGAGCTTTGTTATGAAGGACAGGATATTTATGGTCGTCAGGTGGATGTAAATTATCTTCGAAAGGAAATTGGTATGGTATTTCAAAAACCAAATCCATTTCCGATGAGTATTTATGACAATGTAGCCTATGGACCACGTACACATGGAATCACAAATAAGGTTCAGCTGGATGAAATTGTAGAACGTGCTTTAAAAGATGCAGCACTTTGGGATGAGGTGAAAGATCGACTGAAAAAGAATGCATTAGGTTTATCTGGCGGTCAGCAGCAACGTTTATGTATTGCAAGAGCACTTGCAGTTGAACCAAAAATTCTTTTGATGGATGAACCAACTTCAGCACTTGATCCCATTTCTACTGCCCGAATTGAAGAATTGGTGATGGAACTGAAGGAGAAATATACAATTGTGATGGTGACACATAATATGCAGCAGGCAGTTCGAGTCTCAGATTATACAGCATTTTTCCTGTTGGGAGAACTTGTTGAATTTGGAAAAACAGATGACATCTTCTCTCAGCCAAAGGATCAGCGTACTGAAGACTATATTACTGGAAGATTTGGTTAAGGAGACGAAGATGAGAAACCGATTTGATGAACAGTTATTTGAATTAAATAGAGAACTGATCGAAATGGGAGCAATGTGTGAAGAAGTTATTGGCTTAGCAATGAATGCATTGAAAACTGGTGATATAAAATTAGCAAAAACTGTAAAAGAACAGGGTTCTTCCATTGATCAGATTGAACGTGATATAGAGTCTCGCTGTATGAAGCTTCTTCTTCATCAGCAGCCTGTAGCAAAAGACTTACGCTTGATTTCTGCAGCATTAAAAATGATTACAGATATGGAAAGAATAGGAGATCAGGCAGAAGATATTGCGGAAATCGTTGTTTCGTTGAATGGCTCAGCAGCTTATGATCATTCGTTAATTGATCAAATGGGGTTTGAAGTTATCCGAATGGTTACAAACAGTGTAGATGCATTTGTGAAAAAAGATGTTGACTTGGCACAAAAAGTCATTGAACAAGATGATGCAGTCGATACTTACTTTCTAAATGCGAAAAGGAGTATAATGGGCATGATTTCAGAGAAATCAGCGGATGGCGAAACAGCTTTGGACTTGTTGATGATTTCAAAATATCTAGAACGTATTGGAGATCATGCAACAAATATTGCTGAATGGGTGATTTACTCTGTAACAGGTACACACAAGGGGGTGTGAAAATGATCTGGTGCGTAGAAGATGATTCGGGAATTCGTGATATTGAAATGTATGCATTGAATTCTGCTGGATTAGAGACAAAAGGTTTTGAAGATGGTCTTTCCGTTTGGGAAGCCTTAAAAAAAGAAAAGCCTGAACTGATCATATTAGATGTGATGCTGCCTGGCATGGATGGGATTGAGATATTAACCAAAATGAAAGAATCGGTAGAATATTGCAGAATCCCAATCATTTTGGCTACTGCAAAGGGGCAAGAGTATGATCGCATTCATGGATTGGATTTAGGGGCAGATGATTATCTTGTCAAGCCATTCAGTGTCATGGAAATGGTGTCTAGAGTAAAAGCTGTACTGCGTCGTACTCAGACACAGAAGGTCTCAAAGCTATACAAGATTGGTGGTTTGGTGGTTAATCTGGATGAGAGAACAGTGCTAAAAGATGGTTGTAAAGTTCAGCTTACTTACAAAGAATTTGAACTATTGTGCATGTTTCTTGCGCACCCTGGGATGGTTTATACAAGAGAGCAGCTGTTTTTACAAGTATGGAAAGAAGATTACATGGGCGACTCTCGTACTCTGGATTCACATATTCGAACTTTGCGTCAGAAATTAGAGGAATACGGTAAAATGATTGAGACCGTACGCAATGTGGGATACCGTTGGGAGGCTAACTATGACAAGTAGAATCTTTAAATCGATTCTTTCTGCAGCTGTTGTGGTTTTGATAACAAGTCTTGTGATCATTACGGGGGTTCTTTATCAATATTTTGGAAATATACAGGAAAATCAGTTAAAAGATGAACTAAGTTTTGCTGCTGGTGCAACAGAGCAGCTGGGGATAAAATATCTTGAGGATTGCAGTTCTGATAATTATCGACTGACATGGGTAGCTTCAGATGGCGTAGTTTTATTTGATAGTCATGCGGATGCTGAAACGATGGAAAACCACTCTGACCGTGAGGAAATCAAAGAAGCTTTTTTCTATGGTTCAGGAAGCAGTGTACGACAGTCTTCTACGCTTATTGAACAGACCATCTATGAAGCAACTCGTTTAGGTGATGGCAGTGTGCTTCGTATCTCAGTAAGCAGAGCGTCTGCAATGGTTTTAGTTCTTGGAATGATTCAACCTATCGCTATTGTTCTTTTGATTGCGGCTGTACTTTCTGCTGTGCTTGCGAAACACATGGCTAACCGTATTGTAGAGCCTTTAAATCAACTTGATTTGGATAAACCTATGGAAAATGATGTGTATGAAGAACTATCGCCTTTGCTTCATCGAATTCATGCTCAGCACATGGAAATCAAAAAACAAATGCAGACATTAAAACAAAAGCAGGATGAATTTAATCAGATAACAAGCAATATGAAAGAAGCATTGGTTTTGTTAGACAGCACCGGAAGAATTCTTAGTATAAATCCTGCCGCGAGAATATTGTTTCATACAGTTTTGTCTTGTATAGGTGAGGATTTTTTGAAGATTGAGCGTAAACAAAATATACGAATAGCTCTTGAGGAAGTTAAGAAGAGCGGACATTCGGATTTTCGAGATAAGAAAAATGGTAGGGATTATCAGTTTGATTTAAGTCGTGTTGATTCTGATAACAGGGATCAAGGAGTGGTTATTCTTGCGTTTGATATCACAGAACAGGTCAACGCAGAAAATCATCGCCGTCAATTTACTGCAAATGTATCTCATGAACTGAAAACACCGCTGCAATCTATTATTGGTTCAGCAGAACTGATAGAAAACGGTATTGTAAAAGAGGAAGATCTTCCGCGATTTGTTGGACATATTCGTAAAGAAGCTGCAAGATTAGTTGCATTGATTGATGATATCATTCGTCTGTCTCAGCTTGATGAAGGAACTGATATGCCTTTTGAAGATGTTTCTTTGCGCGTATTGTCTGAGGAAGTGTGTGAAACACTTGCGGATGCAGCAAGATTAAAGAATATATCGCTTGAAGTAACTGGTGATGATGGTATTGTTCATGGAGTTCCAAGACTGCTGTATGAGGTTATCTATAATCTATGTGACAATGCCATTAAGTATAATAAAACGGATGGCGTCGTTAAAATTCATGTTGAAGAAAAAACGAATACTGTGAGCTTAAGTGTGCAGGATACAGGTATAGGTATTTCTTCTGAACACCAAGAAAAAATATTTGAACGCTTCTATCGAGTTGATAAAAGTCATTCTAAACAGTCTGGCGGTACTGGACTTGGATTGTCTATTGTAAAACATGCTGTTCAGGTTCATGGCGGAAAAATTACTATAGAAAGTGAACTGAATAAGGGAACAACCATGACAATAGTTTTAAATAAAGAATAAAAAAGTGTAAAAAGATGGATGTTTTATCATAAGATAAAGCATCCTTTTTTTCATAAATAATATTGTCAGAAAACCTTGTGCTTGATGATTAAAAGGCATAAAAAATGATTTAAAAAAACGTGGATTGACGAGAAATTTACACTAGTATGTAAATCCACGTATAAAAATAAGAGTTTTATGCACTGTTTAAGGCTTTGAGATGTTTAAACCTGACTAAGTAAAGAAAATAATATGGTAAAAGAGACATAGATTAAGACAGAAGATAACAATAATAATGGAGGGAGTATAAGCTCTCGATGAAATGATCTATGAGAAAAAGATGATTCATAAAAAATGGTTTTTGGAAGTCATGATTAATACGAGAGCTTGTGCAGGATGCACAGTTGGGTTATGTGTGGATGAAAGAAAATGAAATGATGAAGTCATAATGAATGAAGATATCGGAAAGTAACGGTACTGTCTTTTATGGGGATAGACAGAAAAACCAACTTCATGTATTGCAAAATATTGAAGTTGGTTTATGTGTTTAAATGAGATGATTCTTTTTTGCAACTATTTTGGATAGCTCAATGTATTCATTGAGAGTGTTTGATAACTGAGGCAATGTAATCCATCCGCAAATAATGGGTTCAAAATCAATTTCAACACTGCTTAAAGTAACATATTGTTGATCAATTGGATCAAGAGTGATGTAATATTCACCAGATGCAATAATGTTGAAAACTAATGAGGCTGATGGTGACTCAGTCATTTGTTTAAAGTGAATATTCGATGAATGAATGGCTTCAAGTAATTGCGGGAATGAATAACTGTTAAAATGTACTGTTTTTCCTTTTAACATCGCTAAGCTTATCTTATCTAAGGATGCTAAAGGATCATTGGGATGAACAATCAGCATATATTTACGTGGATACATTGGAATAAATCTGATGGAAGGTTCATTGATTTCCTCATAAGATTCTTGAGTGATGAACGCACAATCAGCTTTTCTGCTTTTTACTAGGTCAGCCCAAGTTTCTGGGTCACAGGGAAGATAAAGTGCTTTTTTTGTAGGATATTTGGAAATGAAAGCAGTAGAAAAGAGGTCTAAGGGTAGTGTTGAATAACCTATTCCAGTACAAATAATGATAGTATTTGATGTTGAATCTGTAAGTTTATTAATTTTATTTTTTGTATCTTCATATTCTTTCAAAGTGTTATTAGCAAAATCGTAATAAATCTTTCCAGCATCTGTCAGTTGAGATCCATAAGAAGTTCGAACTAACAATTGAACACCAAGTTCATTTTCAATGGCATCTAATTGTCTTTTAATAGAGACTGGTGCTAAATCTAACTGATTTGCAGCTTTGTTGATGCTTCCTGTATTCACCACAGTAATAAATGTTTCTAATTTGATATGATCCATAATCCACCTATTAGCATTTTGCTAATGATATTTTAGAAAGTTGGCAATAGTTTGTCAATTCTTTCGCAAGATATAATGATTTTAGTAATTGAAGGAGGATAAACGAATGAGAAAATTACTGAAATTAATACTAAGTGCAGTTTTGATTTGTTCAATGGCTGCATGCAGTAATACTCCTGCAACAGATAATTCTGCAAAGAATGAACCTGAAATTGATGTTCTTGTTGTTGGCGGCGGTGCATCTGGTTTAAGTGCGGCTGTTGAAGCAGCTGGAGCAGGAAGCAAAGTTGTACTGATTGAAAAAGCAAGTAATCTTGGTGGATCAACAAACTATTCTGCAGGAGCAACTGTAAGAAATGCAACAGATGAAGAAGCATCAACTTATGGTGCGCTAAAGGGTGAAGAGCTTGTTGAGTATTTTATGACTGTAGCTGAACAGAATGCTGATCGAGATTTTATTGAGTTTATTGTTTCGAAAGCTGACGATACAGTGAATTGGCTGAAAGGAATGGGATATCAGTCTGACTATATGGCTTATGAAGGATGCAACAGTGAAATTCTTTCAGTTGAATGGGGTGTAGGTGGGAATCAGATGATTCAGATTCTTACAGACAAAGCAACTGAGTTGGGTGTTGAAATTGTCATGAATACTGCTGCAACTGAACTGATTTTGGATGAATCAGGTACAGTAACAGGTGTGAAAGCGACGAATGCAGAAGGTGAAGTAGATTATTTGGCAAAATCTGTTGTTCTGGCTACAGGAAGCTATATTCAGAATAAAGATTTGATTGCACAGCATACTGAACTAGTCGATGTTCTCCCACTGACTGGTGCACCTGGAAACACTGGTGATGGATTAAAAATGGCAGAAGCTGTCAATGCAAAAATGACATTCAAAGGTCCTGGTCTTCTTTCTTCTTGGACAACGACTGCTCCAATAGGAGCTGTTCCTCAGGCTTATTTTGTAGCTGTAGATCCACAGGGAAATCGCTTTGTGAATGAAGTTGAATTCTATTCAGTTTTTGCGAATGAAGCGATTAAAAAAGGAATCTCACAATTCTGGCTGGTTTATGATGCAAACACGATTGCTCATGATATGTCATCTGTTGCAGAACATGAGACGATGCTTTCTGCAGATTCTCTTGATGAATTGGCTGGTTTGATGAATGTAGATGCAGCAACATTAAAAGCAACAATTGATAGTTATAATGCACTTTGCGACAAGCAGGAAGATACAGAATATGGAAAGAACAGCAAGTATCTTGAAAAAGTAGAAACTGGTCCATATTATGCACTTACTGCTTTCCCATTGGCAATCGGTACATTTGGTGGACTTTCTATTGATGAAAATTCACAGGTATTAGACGTAAATAACGCACCAATCGCAAATCTTTATGCAGCTGGTGAAGTGGCAAATGCTGACTTCTTTGGTGAAGTCTATCCAATTTCTGGATCATGCCTGACTTATGCAACGACAACAGGTAGAATTGCTGGGCAGGTTGCTGCAGAAAACGCTAAATAAAATACCCCTTTCTCTGGAGCTGTTCTCTTTTCTAAAAAGAGGCAGCTCATTTTCTTTTTGATAAAGGTTTCAAAATCAGTAAAGAACACAGATGTGTAATCAAAACTGTGCTACAATAGATTAAAGTTTAAAAAAGGGGTGTATTTTAATGAAAATCTATGAATTTGGCGTCAAGGCAAATCCAACCATTATGTGTCTTCCAGGAAACTTTATGACACATCGTCAATTTGAAAAAATCATCCCTTTATTGGAGAATAACTATCATGTATTGACTGTTTCTTTTGATGGATATGATGAAACTGGTGAGACAACATATACTACAGGAAAAGAACAGGCAGATAAACTCGCAGACTATATTGTGAGAAATCTGAATGGTAAAATCGATTTGGTTTATGCAGAATCTTTAGGAAGCATTCCTGCTGCGTTTTTAACACAGCATAAAGAGTTGAATATTGGCGGTGTGATTTTGAGTGGGGCAGAATATATGAATTATGGTGTTTTCAACAAGTTGGCTATTGATTTGTTTGCTCCAATGACCTATAAACTAATGACTAAAATTGTGTCATCAGGGGATGTGAAATTTCCTGCTTTCTTAAAGATGAAAATGGGAATTACTGATGATACATTCAAACCCATGCTTCATCAAGCCTGTCAGGATTTAACACTTGAAACGACTAAAGCAACATTTTGGGAAGCTGTAAGATTATATCCTGAATATATGAGCAAGTGGGAACCGAATCCAAATATTCGAATCACTTGCTGGTATGGAGAGAAAGAAATGAATATGAAAAAGGCAATTCAAAACTTGAAAAGAGCTTTTCCAAATATTCAGATTCATCCATTTAAAGGACTTGGGCATGGTGAAATCATGACGAAAGAACACATGCTGGTAGATGAGTTGATTTCATTTATGAATCGTTAACACGCAATACTGCGTGTTTTTTTGTTTATAAAATATACAGTTACGATAAATTGTAGCTTAAAAATACACTTTCTTTAAATTGTTCATGGATAGACATGCACACTTGATTCAAAATAAGTAAATAAAAATTTTTGATTTAAGAAGGTGCATTAAAGATGAAAATTGGTATTGATATTGGTTCTACAACCGTAAAGGTTGTTGTGCTGAATAGAGAAAATGACATGATTTATGGAGAGTATCGAAGACATCATGCAAAGACCCAGGAAACCCTAAAGGATTTGCTGAAAGAAGTCTATTCTCTGATTGGTAATCAGAAAGTTCAGGTTCGCATTACTGGATCAGGTTCCATCAATATGTCAAAGGCATTGGGTGTTGAATTTGTACAGGAAGTGGTTGCAGTTGCGGATGCGATTCAGTTGAAAGCACCACAAACTGATGTAGCAATTGAACTTGGTGGAGAAGATGCAAAAATTATCTATTTTACCAATGGTTTGGAAGAGAGAATGAATGGTGTTTGTGCAGGTGGAACAGGATCTTTTATTGACCAGATGGCTTCTTTGCTGCAGACAGATGCACAGGGATTGAATGAATATGCCAAAGCATACAAACAAATTTATCCAATTGCTGCAAGGTGTGGAGTGTTTGCAAAAACGGATATTCAGCCACTGATCAATGAAGGAGCGACCAAGGAAGATTTGGCGGCATCCATTTTTCAGGCAGTTGTCAATCAGACCATTTCTGGATTAGCTTGTGGGAAACCAATTCGAGGCTGTGTAGCTTTTTTGGGAGGGCCACTGCATTATCTGAGTGAACTAAAAAAAGCGTTCATACGAACACTTAAATTAACAGATGAAAACATTGTGGATTCAGATCAGTCTCATTTGTTTGCGGCAATGGGTGCTGCACTCAATGCATGTGAACAAAATGAGGTTGAATTAGATTCATTGATTGAAAAACTGGAATCAAAATTAACATATGTATTTGAAATGCCTCGTCTTGAACCCTTGTTCAAAGATCAAGAAGAGTATCTGGAGTTTCAAAAAAGACATGCAAAAAACACAGTGAAGAAGGAACCTTTGGAAAGCTATCAGGGAAATTGCTTTTTAGGGATTGATGCAGGGTCCACGACAACAAAAGCAGTGCTGATTGGTGATCAAGGTCAGTTATTGTACAGTTTCTATGCAAACAATCAGGGCAATCCGATTGAAACTGCAAAAAAGGCAATGGCAGAAATCAAAACTAAGATGTCTTCTCACGCACAAATTGCACGCGCATGTTCAACAGGTTATGGTGAACTGCTGCTAAAGTCAGCCTTTTCGCTGGATGAAGGGGTTGTTGAGACGATTGCCCATACAACGGGTGCTTCTTTTTTCATGAAAGATGTGGATTGTGTACTGGATATTGGTGGTCAGGATATGAAATACATCCGACTCAAAGACGGTGCGATTGAAAACATTATGCTCAATGAAGCCTGTTCCTCTGGATGTGGATCATTTATTGAGAACTTTGCGACTTCTTTAGGGTTAAGTGTTGAAGAGTTTGCGAAGGAAGCGCTGTTTTCAAAAAGTCCTGTTGATTTAGGGACACGATGTACAGTGTTTATGAATTCCAATGTGAAACAGGCGCAAAAAGAAGGAACACCAGTTTCAGATATTTCTGCTGGATTGGCTTATTCTGTCATCAAAAATGCATTGTATAAAGTCATAAAAGTCACAAGTGTAGAAGAGCTGGGAAAGAACATTGTTGTGCAGGGAGGAACATTCCACAATCATGCAGTATTAAGGGCGATAGAGAAAATCTTAAAAACTGAAGTCATCAATCCAGATATTTCTGGTGTGATGGGTGCTTTTGGGGCAGCTTTGATCGCAAAGGAGAATTTTGAAGGACAGCCATCCACAATGCTTTCATTGGATGAAATACTGAATTTGAACTACACAACACGTTCTATTCGATGTCAGGGATGCTTGAACCACTGCATGTTGACGATCAATCGTTTTTCAAATGATAGACAATTTATCAGTGGAAATCGCTGTGAAAAAGGATTAGGACAAACAATTCAAAAAAAGAAAGTCGGAAATATCGTTGAATACAAAAGGAAGCGACTGTTTGATAGCTATATTCCATTAGATAAAGAAAAAAGTCCTCGTGGAGTCATTGGTATTCCTAGGGTATTGAATATGTATGAGAACTATCCTTTCTGGGCAACTTTTTTCAAGCAGTTAGGTTTTAGTGTTGTTTTATCTCCATATTCATCAAAACAAATCTATGAGCTTGGCATGGAATCTATTCCATCTGAATCTGAATGCTATCCTGCAAAACTAGCTCATGGACATGTGGAATGGCTGATTCAGCATGGTGTAAAACGAATTTTTCATCCTTGCGTCTTCTATGAAAAACAGGAAGTGAAAGCTGCACAAAATCATTATAATTGTCCAATTGTTGTTTCATATGCAGAAAACATCAAGAACAATGTAGAAGCAATCACAAATAAGGAAGTCATCTACTATCGACCTTTTGTGGCTTTTACAGATGAGAAAACAATCACAGAACGATTAGTGAAATATGCTAAAGAAACATGGGATATTCCAGTAGAAGAAACAGAACATGCAGTTCATCGTGCATGGCAAGAGCAAAGAAAAGCCAAGCTTGATATTCTTAGAAGAGGCAAACAGATGCTTGTCGCCATGGAAAACAGTCATGCAAAAGGAATTGTTTTAGCTGGAAGACCATACCATATTGACCCTGAAATCAATCATGGCATTCCAGAGATGATTGCTTCTTATGGTCTTTATGTTTTTACAGAAGACAGCTTGCCAATGAAGCACGAACCAACTCGTCCACTTCGTGTAGTTGACCAATGGGTTTATCATTCCAGATTGTACAGTGCTGCTGAATTTGTTTGCCAAAGAGATGACTTGGAACTTATTCAGTTGAATTCTTTTGGGTGTGGTCTTGATGCAGTGACAACCGATCAGGTAAGTGAAATCCTTCATCAAAGCAATAAGTTATATACCTTATTGAAAATTGATGAAGTGAACAATTTAGGTGCGGTCAAAATTCGTGTTCGATCTCTTTTAGAAGCAATGAAAATGCGAGAAAAGAATGAAATCAAGTCAACCAAAAAGGTGTGTACATATCAAAGAACTGAATTTACTCAGCAAATGTTTGATGATCACTATACGATTTTAGCACCGCAGATGAGTCCGATTCATTTTGAACTGCTGGAACCAGTCTTTAGAAAACATGGATTTAATATGGTTGTTTTAGAGAATGACCATCGTGAAGCGATTGATACAGGACTCAAATATGTCAACAATGATGCATGTTTTCCATCGATGACAGTTGTTGGACAAATCATGGATGCGATTCTTTCTGGGCAATATGATACCAGTAAATTGGCAGTGATTATGGCTCAGACAGGAGGCTGCTGTCGTGCTAGCAATTATGTCGCTTTGATTCGAAGGGCATTGGAAAAAGAAGGGTTATCTCATATTCCAGTGATTTCGTTCAACGCCAATGGCATGGAGAAGAATGAAGGATTCAAACTTGCTAAAAAGTTGATTGTTGAAGCATTGCAGGCGGTTGTTTATGGTGATCTTCTAATGAAATGCTTGTATCGAATTCGTCCTTACGAATACTATGAAGGAAGTGCAAATGGACTTTATCAAGATTTAAGTCATCGCTGTATTTCGGCATTAAAGCAGGAAAAAAGTCATAAATACTATCGTGCAATGTGCAGAACGATTGTAAAAGAATTTGATGAGTTTCCAATTCATGAAGCACTGAAAAAGCCACGTGTTGGTATTGTGGGTGAAATATTGGTTAAGTACATGCCTCTTGCGAACAATCATCTTGTAGAAGTGCTGGAAAAAGAAGGGGCAGAAGCTGTTGTGCCTGACTTGATGGATTTTGCGAATTATAGTTTATACAACAATATCTATAAATCTGAATATCTGGGTGAAAAGAAATCGGGAGCTGTGATTTCAAATTTAGGTATCAAGCTCATTCGCTGGATTCGAAAACCTGCAGCTGATGCGTTAAAACATAGCAAGCGATTTAAACCATCTATGGACATTGAAAAGATTGCAGAACTGACAAAACCTTATTTGTCCATTGGAAATCAATATGGAGAAGGATGGTTTTTAACGGGTGAAATGATTGAACTGATCAAACATGATGTACCTAACATTGTATGCATACAGCCCTTTGCGTGTCTGCCAAATCATGTGGTTGGAAAAGGTGTCATCAAATCAATACGAAAAGATTATCCAGAGGCGAACATTGTCGCAATTGATTATGATCCAGGTGCAAGTGAAGTCAATCAGTTGAATCGCATCAAACTGATGCTTTCAACAGCGCAAAAAAGAATGCATACTCAGTTGAAAAATCAAAAATAGAATATATTTAATGATTTACATTTGGTGACAAATGTTGACTTCAGCGACATTTCTTTTGGTTTGTTGATATTCAACAATACATCCATCATTATAATGAATCATTGAAAAAAAAGAATAAATGGAGGAAAACAATGAATTTATTATTTTCAATTGATCAAAAAAGTATACCTATTCTATTTTCATGTGTTTATTCCATTTTAGAAAATGGCGGTTATACAGATGTACATGTTTTTGTGATGCATTCAGATTTAAGTGATGACAATCAAAGGGCTATTTTTGATTTTTTCTCTGAAATTGACTGGAAATTCATACAAGTTCCCAAAGAGATGTTTTCTGGCTTTCCAGTCAGTAAAAAGTATCCTGAACAGATTTATTATCGATTGGCAGCGCCTTTGCTGCTGCCAAAAGAGTTAGATAGAATCTTATATCTAGATGCTGATACGATTGTGATCAATTCGCTGAAGGAACTGTATGAATCAGATTTTGAGGGTAACTGGTTTATGGCATGTACGCATACTCAGCAGCTTTTAACAAAGTTCAATCAAATCAGACTAGGAATTCCACCTGAAAAAGAGGTGCCTTATGTGAATACTGGTGTCTTGATGATGAATCTGAGAGAGTTAAGAGATTCATTTAGTATGCAGGATATTCGATGTTTTATGGAAGAAAATAGAGGAAGACTATGGCTGCCTGATCAGGATATCTTGACGTCTTTGTACGGTAATAAGACAAAGCTGATCGATACTCTTCTGTATAACATCAATGATCGTGTGATGTTCATGTACAATTCATCCAATAAAAAGAAAATGGATGTTGAATGGGTTCAACAGAACAGCGTGATTCTCCATTTCTTTGGCAAAAACAAGCCATGGAGATTGGGTTATGAAGGTGTATTGGGTGAATTTTACTATGATCTTGCAGAAAAATTAAAGAAAAGAATTGCTGAATACAATACTGAGGTAAGTGCATGAGCAATTATTTTAAACAGCGAAAACTAAGAAAAGAAATTAATCAGCTAAAGACAACAAAACTATTTCAGCGAGATGAAAAAGGTCGAGTACTGATTACAATGCTGGTGAAAGATGACAGTCATTTTCTTTCTGAGTTCTCAAAAACAGAAACACCCATCATTAGTGATGCAGTAGCTGATTTTTTAGAAGACAGTACACATTCTCTTTTACCAAATGAGAAGTATGTGCTGATGATTGAAAGCAACTGTATTGATGAAACTGAAAAGATTCTGTATGAAAGAGCGATTAAAGAATATTACACTGAACGCTATGTTGTCTCTGAAAGAGAGTTGAAACGAAATCGTATTATTGCAGGAGTACTGGGGCTGTCAGGTATGGCGGTGTTAGGGATTTCAATTCTTTTAGATACGTATTTTAATCATTTGTTATGGTCAGAAATGATCAATATTGTTGCCTGGGTTTTGCTATGGGAAGCGGTTGATATTATTGTTTTTCAATCGCGTTCATTGAAGATGAAAAGATTAAAATACTTAGCTTTCATCTCCATGGAACTGCAGTATCAACAGTTAGATGAGAAGACAAATGAATAGAAGTGTTCAAATTCATTGAAGGCTGATTGAATAGAAAGCTCTTTTTTTCTACTATGGTGTTGAAAGGAGATAACCATGTTTCGATGTATATTATTGCTGGTGGCGGCATCAAGTGATTCAGACATTTATATGCTTGAAAAAGGAGCAACAACAAATCAATTAAAGGTGAAAACGTTGTTTACTCATAGCCTGATTTTTGCGGTGGTGAGTGTACTGATGACTTTTTTAGGTTTAATGATTGGAAAGCTGATTTTAAATGAAAAGATGGTATTGCTTCATGAAATGATAACTATTCTGATTTTTTTATGCATCAGTGCTATCATTTTCGTCAGAACTTTTCGCAAAGAAAAAATAATTGAACGATTGAAACCTGAAATGGATTTAAAAACAACTTTGAAACAATCCATACTCACTGGAATTGATTTTCTGCTTATTGGAGTAAGTCTTACTGGGATAGGGATAGCACCTATCTATATTTTGTTCGCTGCATTTTTATTGAACTTGTCAAGCTCGTTGTCCGCATCATGTATTGGTTATTATCTGGGTGCAGATTATCAGAAAGCATTTGGATATTTAAGTGCACTTATTTATTTTGTTGTGGCAAACATTGAATTGATTTCCCTTGTGCTGTAAATGGGGTGATGGGATGGAATTGTATAAAAGAATCAGCATGAAAGATATGCTGGCTCAAGCTTTGTACTTGTTGATGGAAGAGATGCCATTTGAAAAAATCACGATTAAACAAATCGGAGTAAAAGCAGGTGTCATACGAGGAACATTCTATAATCATTTCTATGATAAGTATGAAGCTCTAGAATACTTAACCTATACACTGTTGGTCGGTTCGATAGAAGAAGACAACTTCCGAATCAGATTAAAAAGAATATTGGAAGTATTTCAGACACAGAAAGAGTTTTTTAAAAAGTGTTTTCAGGTAGAGGGACAAAACAGTTTTGAGATGATGCTTTCTCATATTCTAGCAGAAATTTTGATGAACTATCTTGAAGTAGAGAAAGTTGATTTTCAGAAGTCATCCATGAGTTCAAAGGATTTTACGGCAATTCATGCCAACATGATAGTTTATGTGCTAAAAAATTGGATACTGAAAAAAGATAATCTTAACTATGAAGTGATTTATGAACAGCTGCTTCAGCTTCTTGGAAAAGGGGCAAAAGGTATGATTGATGAATTGAAAGAGATACAGGAGTAAATCCTGTATTTTTTGTTGAACATTTTGCTGGGAATGTAGTTTTGAGATACATCGAGATAGGTTTGTTCATGGAGTGGCTGAAACTGATTCATTAAAATGGGCTCATGGAGGGATTAGGTATGGAAAAAATAGTATTTACTTCAGAAAGTGTAACTGAAGGGCATCCAGATAAAGTGTGTGATCGCATTGCAGACTCTATTTTGGATGAAGCGTTAAGACAAGATCCCAATTCCAAAATGGCTGTTGAAGCAACCATCAAGGATGAATTGATTCTTGTCTATGGAGAATGCAATACTTCAGCAGAACTGGATTTTGAAACAATTGCAAAAAATGTATTAAAAGAAACAGGATATGATGAAGAATATCGTGTTCAAGTCAAAGTAGGAAAACAGTCATCAGAAATCAATCACGCAGTGGTCAAAGAGAATGAAATTGGTGCAGGTGATCAGGGAATTATGTTTGGATATGCCTGCAATGAGACCAAAGAATTGATGCCTGCTCCAATTCAATATGCAAATCAATTGGCAAAACGACTTGCAGAAGTTCAAAAAGAAACAGATTATCTTCGACCTGATGGAAAAACGCAGGTGAGTGTTGAATATGAAGATGGAAAAGTAAAGCGTATTGATACCATTGTGCTTTCAACTCAGCATGTCAAGTATGCAGATTATACAAAAATGTCAGAGCTGCTGATTGAAAAGGTTATTCATCATGTGATTCCAAAAGAACTGATAGATGCACAAACAAAAATTTATATCAATCCAAGTGGAAGTTTTGTGCTGGGAGGAAGTTTTGGCGACTCTGGAACGACAGGTAGAAAAATCATTTGTGATACCTATGGGGGAATGGGAAGAATTGGTGGAGGTTGTTTCTCCAGCAAAGATCCATCCAAAGTGGATAGAACAGCTGCTTATTACTGCCGCTATGTAGCTAAGAATATCGTGGCAGCACAGCTTGCAGATCGCTGTGAGATTCAGACGGCATATGCCATTGGAAAAGAAGATCCAGTCTCTTTGTGGATTGAAACTTTTGGCACAGAAAAGGTTGAAAAGTCAGAGATTCTTCGCATCATCGCTAAGAACTTCAGTTTTAAAGTGAAAGATATGATTGAAGAGCTGGATCTGCGTCGACCTATTTATAAACAGACAGCTGCGTATGGTCACTTTGGAAGAGAGGAATTTCCATGGGAAAGAATCATCGAACTGAAAAAGTAGCCATTCTTACAGATACAGGGAGTTCTATTTCTCCAATTGAAGGAGCTAGAATGGGAATCTGGGTCTTGCCGCTTCAAATTATAGAAGGATTAACTAGCTATTCAGATTTAGTGGATATTAAGACGGATCAGATTTACAGAAAAATCAACAAAGAAATCGAATTGAAAACATCCATGCCTTCGTATGGGACGATTCATAATACATTGATGGAAATCAAAGCATTGAATTATGATAAAGTCATTTGTATTCCATTGACACCAGGTATCTCATCGACAGCGGATTCCATCCGTTCAGCGGCTGAAGAAATCAATCTTCCGGTGTTGTTTGTGGATACATACACGACATGTCAGATTCAAAATATTGCTATACATGAAGCCATGAAGATGGTTGAACAAGGATTTGAAGCAGAAGAAATTGTGGATAAGATTCAACATCAGATTGAAAAGTCTTGTTCATTTGTTTTAGCGAAAGATATCAATCACCTTAAGCGTGGAGGAAGATTAACTCCATTGGCTGCATCGATGGCGAACATGCTGAAAATCGTTCCTCTGCTAATTATGGGGCCTACAACAGAAGGAAAGATTGATGTTTTAACAAAAGTACGTACTGAAAGAAAAGCAATAAAGTTGCTTGTTGAAGAAGCAATTCAATTTACAAAAGATGGTCAGTACGAATTCATTGTTTTGCATTCGGATTATCAAGAAGGTGCAGATGAGCTGAAAGAGGCACTGATAAATCATGATGTGCTGAAAGAAAACATTAAAATAGCCGAATTCAATTCAGTGATTGCAGTCCATGTGGGGATGCAGTGTCTGGCGATTCAATGTATCAAAAAATTAGAAATAGAAGGTGAAGAAAATGGCGACAATTAAAGAGAAAGCAATGTCCTTAGGGATTAAAACTGCACTTCAGTATATTGAAAAAGATCCAGAAAATAATATTGGAAAAATCATTGAATGGTTGGAAGCTGCAGATAAAGATGGTGCAATTGCCCCAATGCTGTCAGCTGCTAAGACTGTATTAAATGACAAAAACAATAACTGGACTAAATTGGTGATTAGTTTATTCAATGATATTGATGCAGATGTTAGAAAAACACTGTTTGAGAATTTTATTATTAACACAAATGTGTTAAGTGCAAAAAAACGAGATCAAGTGAAAGAAGAACATAACTGCAATGTTCCATGGGCAATCCTTTTGGATCCAACTACTGCCTGCAATCTGAAATGTACAGGGTGCTGGGCTGCGGAATATGGCGGACATCTTCATTTGAGCTATGAAACGATTGACAGCATCATTGAACAGGGGAAAGAATTGGGAACTTACATGTATATTTATACAGGTGGAGAACCAATGGTACGAAAGCATGACTTGATTCGTCTGTGTGAAAAGCATTCAGATTGTGTTTTCCTGGCATTTACCAATGCAACCCTGATTGATGAAAAGTTTACGGATGAAATGCTCAGAGTGAAAAACTTTGTGCCAGCCATCAGTATCGAAGGTTTTGAAGAAGCAACAGATTTCAGACGAGGCAATGGGATCTATCGTGCTGCAGTGGGTGCGATGGAACTGATGAAACGCAAGAAGCTTCCATTTGGGGTTTCGTGCTGCTACACAAGCAAGAATTTAGACTCTCTAAGTTCAGAAGAATTTATTGATCATCTGATTGGATTAGGAGCTAAATTTGCCTGGTTCTTCCACTATATGCCAGTAGGAAATGGTGCAGTGACAGATCTTTTGCCTACCGCAGAACAGCGTGAACAGATGTACTATCGAATTCGAGATTATCGAACAAGAAAGCCGCTCTTTACAATTGATTTCCAGAATGATGGAGAATATGTAGGCGGATGCATTGCAGGAGGAAGAAATTATCTTCATATCAATGCCAATGGTGATGTAGAACCTTGTGTGTTCATTCATTATTCAGATACAAACATTCATGATGCAACACTTCTGGATGCACTAAAAGCACCTCTGTTTATGGCTTATAAAGAAAATCAGCCATTCAACTGCAATCATTTGATGCCTTGTCCAATGCTGGAAAATCCAGAGTGCTTAATGAAAATGGTAAATGAAACAGGGGCTAAGTCGACAGATTTGATGTCACCAGAAAGTGTTGAACATCTCTGCGCAAAATGTACAAAGTATTCAAATCAGTGGAAAGAAACTGCAGACTATCTTTGGAAACAGTCTCGTTCTGAAAAGGAGTAAAACATGATGGATGAGAAGATGATGAGGAAGATCTCAAAGTGGGTCATGCGCATCATCTTATGCAGTTTACTGATTTATCTGGGCTTAAGCCATCTGAATGAAATTGCTGGATGCATTACGTGGATGATAGAGAAAACAAAATTTCTTTGGATTGGCTGTTTGATTGCGGTCATGTTGAATGTACCAATGCAGAAAATTGAATCATATCTTCCAATAAAAAAGAGAAGACGAGAATGTTCTATCATCTTATCGTTAATTTTGACATTGGGTGCCGTAGTTCTTTTGCTGGTGCTGGTCATCCCAGAGTTTGTTGATGCATTAAGAATGCTGAGTGATATTGTGCTGGATTTTGTCGATCAGCTGGCTTTGATGGACCAAACGGGAAATGAGTCGATCTGGTGGGCAGAATTGTCTAAAGAATTTGATTTAGATTGGGTGAATCTGAAAGCTTCGCTTGAAAACTGGCTGCAGTTAGAAGGAAGAGATTTCATAAATGCTGCAGTTGATGTAATGAAGTCTTTTACAGAACATCTTGTTACATTTTTTGTTGGGTTCGTATTCGCAATCTATCTGCTGTCAAAAAAAGAAGTGTATACTGCTCAGCTGATACGTCTTATGAACATATGGATTCCAGAGAAAGTGAATCAGGTGATTTTTAGAACATCAAGTATATTTTTTACATCCTTCAATCAGTTTTTGATTGGCCAGTGTACAGAAGCAGTCATTCTAGGAGGTTTATGTGCGATTGGAATGGCAGTTTTGAAAATTCCTTATGCTCCGACGATTGGTGCTTTAATTGGTGTAACGGCATTGATACCGTACTTAGGTGCTGTTGTTGGTATGATCATAGGAAGCATTATGATTTCTGCAGTGGATCCAATCAAAGCTCTTGAGTTTATCATTTTTCTTTTGATTCTTCAGCAAATCGAAGGAAATATCGTCTATCCAAAAGTGGTGGGTGCCAGAATCAGTATTTCTCCAATCTGGGTTTTTGTTGGAGTAACCTTGGGAGGTAGTTTTGCAGGACCGATGGGCATGTTTTTTGGTGTACCAATTGTCACTGGTGTGGTTCTGCTGGTGAAAGAAGGCTCTCTTTATAAAGAGAAGAAAGGACTGAACCCATGAAAGTAGGAATTGTTGATGTTGGCGGAGGGAATCGAGGAAGTTTTGGAGCAGGTGTATTTGATTACTGCATCGATCATCAGATTGAATTTTCATATGTGATTGGTGTTTCTGCAGGAAGTGCTAATGGAGTTTCTTATCTTTCTAAGCAAAGAGGAAGAAATAAACAATTCTATTTAGAATATTCCATGCGAAGCGAATACATGGGAATTAAAAACTGGATTAGAAAAGGTGTATTTCTTGATTTGGATTATATCTATTCTGCGTTGAGTAATTCAGATGGGGAAAATCCGGTGGATTATGATGCGTTTCAAAATAATCCTGCACAGCTGGTTGTTGTATCAACGAATGCTGAAACAGGGAAAGCTGAATATTTTGATAAGAGCGACTTTGCGCAGGACAATTATGATGTGTTAAAAGCATCTTGTTGTATCCCAGTCATCTGCAAACCCTATTTTTTAAGAGGAAAGAAATATTATGATGGAGGATTAAGTGATCCAATTCCATTTAAAAAGGCGTTTGCGGATGGCTGCGATAAAGTCATCATTATTCTGACTCGACCTAAAAATGAGTTCAGAACTTCTAAGGGTGATCTTAAAACTGCAAGATTATTAGAGCGAAAGAATCCCCAGGTAGCAAACCTGATTCGAAATCGATGTTCACTCTATAATGCACAATTAAAAGAAGCATTACAATTAGAAAAAGAAAATCGAGTGCTAATTTTAGCACCCGATACAATTGATGGGTTATCAACACTGGATAAAGATCCAGTCAAGCTAGAAGCCCTTTATCAGAAAGGAGTTGTCGAAGCAGAAAAGATACATTCTTTTCTTGTTTCAAGGCAATAAATATGATTGAGAAAAAGAAGATGTTTGATATCATCGTGATGATTGTTGTGGAATTGGTCGTGGGGTTGATGCTGCTTGTCAATCCTATAGAATTAACCTCGGTCATTCTGATTTGCATAGGCACGGTTCTTTTAGTTGAAGGTGTACGACAAGTCATTCATTATTTTATGGATGAACCTGACCAAGCCTCTAAACAAAATACTGCCGCAAAGGGAATCTTATTAATTCTGTTAGGAATACTTTGTGTATTCAAAACGGATTGGTTTATCAGAACATTTCCAGTATTAACGATGTTATATGGTGTCATATTAGTGATTTCAGGTGTTGAAAAAATACAAAGAACTTTAGATGCAATTCGTTTGAAATCAAAGAAATGGGGATTGATTGGACTTAATGCACTGATTTCAATCGTTTGTGCACTTTTGATTCTGTTTTATCCGTTTGAATCTACACAATTCTTATGGATGTTGACAGGCTGTGCCTTTTTAGGCGAAGCATTGCTGGATATCGCTTCATTGATAAACATGCATACAAAGAAGAAACAATGAAGCGTTCCTATTTCCAAAGACTGAGAAAAGCAGTCGACCAAGAACTTAAAGAGAATCGTATTTCTTTCTTAGTTTATTCCTTATTAAGAATTACTGTAATTTGCATTGCACTGCATCAGTTTTTTAACAAAAACTATGAAAATGTATTTTTCTGTATTCTTACATTAGCTTTACTGATTGTTCCTTGTCTGGTTCAGGTTCAATTTAAAATTGATATTCCACAAACATTAGAAATTATTCTTTATCTCTTTATCTTTTCGGCGGAAATACTAGGTGAAATCGGTAAGTATTATCTGACATTTCCTTACTGGGATACAATTTTACACACGATCAATGGTTTTCTTTCTGCAGCCATTGGCTTTTCGATGGTCAATTTATTAAATGAAAATGAGAAGCTCCAATTTGAATTATCCCCTTTATTTCTAGTTCTTGTTTCATTTTGTTTTTCGATGACCATCGGCGCGCTGTGGGAAATACTAGAATACTCATTGGATCAATTTTTAGGTGTTGATTCTCAAAAGGATATGCTTATTCATACGATCCGAAGTGTGTCATTAAATGCTGAGGGGAAGATGAAAGTTGTTGAGAACATTCAGGAAGTGACAGTGAATGGAGAACTACTATCAAATACAGGATATTTGGATATTGGTTTGATAGATACGATGCAGGATTTAATTGTGAACTTGATTGGAGCATGCATCTTCTCAGTCTTTGGATTCAAGTATTTTAAAGATAAGAAAAATAAAGAATTGATTTCTCATTTTAGTCCAATCAAAAAAGTGAAAACGATAAATGATGTGTGAAGTCTGTGGTCATTTTGACCACAGGCTTTTTTTGTGGACATCGTGTCCATAAAATTTCAAGAATAATCGTCATGGTATACAAACGATGTAAATGAAAGTTATCAAAGGTAAAATCTAGGGGCTTTTGTTTGGTGCTGGCTTTGTTGAGATAAAGGAAATCAACAGATCAGCATAGATGGACCGTCCCCGCATTATTTCTACAGTTGATTGACTTAAACACAGACAAGGAGGAAAACAATGAGTACACATGTCATTAAGAAAACAGAATATACATCAAATGTTTGGTTCAAGGTTGATAATACGATTGATGAGTCTTGTTTTGATCATCTTTTTGATATGTTTGAAGAATGTACATACTCAAATCGAAAATATAAACCTTCATGTATTAACTATGGTGCCACTCTTGAACTGCTGCGACTGTGTAAACACAACAATTGATTGAAACAGACGCTCGCATGGTAAAAAAATCGTACAATTTGCCTATCTTTAGTGATTTGTTATACCCATTATACCCACATTGTTTTTTGCTGATTGGGTATAACAGGAATAATAATAAAAGTGATTGTACTATCAAAATATTGAACTTGAAGGATGCTTTATTTTATGATGAGGCATCCTTTATTTCCTGTGTGTTCGATAAGAAATAGCATAACTATAGCAAAAATAAAACGTGGAAAAATGGTGAATTTACACTAGTATGTAAATCCACGTATAAAAATAAGAGTTTTATGCGTTGTATAAGGTTTTGAGATGTTTAAATCTATCCAAGTAAAGAAAATGATAGGGTAAAAGCAACATAGATTAAACTAGAAGATAACAAAAAGAATGGATGTAAGTGTAAGCTCTCGATGAAATGATTTATTAGAAAAAGATGATTCGCAAAATATGGTCTTTGGAAGTCATGATTAATACGAGAGCTTGTGCAGAATGCACAGTTGGATTATGTGTGGATGAAAGAAGATGAAATGATGAAGTCATCTGGAGACAAAGTGTCTGGAGGTAGCGGTAATGCTATGACGAAGAGGAGTAAGATTCATCCTGTTCATTGGAGACGAGGGGTTAAAGAAATTTGTTTTACATTTTAATTGACAAATGTAGAGATGGTGTGTATTATAATCTTGACAAACGTAGAGATTCGGGGTGAACGTGATGATTCTGGATGTATTATCTGTTTCTTTATCCATGAGTGCTGCAATTCTTGTCTTGGCTTTGATGAGAAAACACATCAACAAGAAGTACAGCGCTCGTGTGATGTGTATGATCTGGCTATTTGTTGCTCTGAGATTGCTGATTCCTCTAGAAATTGATTTGCCTGTTTCGAAAGTAAATGTTGAACTCAATATAGATCAGATAATAGCAGAAGTTGATTTTCCAGCAATTGAAACGCCTGAATTCAACAACACAATTCAACTGGATCAAACAATCAAAGTTGAAGAAACTACTATGTCTGCAGCAAACTTCTCAATTTCATGGCAGGATGCTGTTACTTGGGGGTGGATTGCGGGTGCAGTATTTATGCTGATGAATCAGGTGCTTGCCTATTGTTCCATCTCTAAATGGCTGAAACGAAATTCTGCCTATGAGAACACCGTTGATGGTTATAAAGTTTATCTATCATCAGCGCTTCCAGAGCCTTTATCATTTGGTGCATTTAGAAGTTCAATCTATTTGACTGAACAATTTAAGAAAGACAATTGGATTTTAAATCATGAACTGATGCATTGTAAGCATTATGATGGGCTGATGATGTGGATTGCAGCGCTTGTTAAATCAATTCATTGGTTCAATCCTCTGGTCTATTATATGGATAAACAATGGGAAGCTGATCGTGAGTTGTATTGTGATGAAGCTGTTTTGAAAGATAAAACCAAATCTGAACGCATCGAATACATGGTGACTTTGTATGATGCAGCAGAAGCAATGAATGAGCAGAAATTGAGATTCGCTAGTGGATTTTTGGATGGAGAACATCAGATGGTGGAAAGATTTAAACAGATCAAAAGAAGCGAATTCAAGCGAAAAGGCAGAGTGCTAATGTTTGTGTTTTCTGCATTGATCCTGTTTAGCTCAGCACTGGTCGGATGCACAGATAAAAACAATTTGTTCAATCATATGATTCAGTTGATAGAAGAGGATGAGATGATTACATTCAGTATTTTCAGCAATTGTGAACCGTATGTTGTAGAAAATGGCTTGTATGCAATTACTGCAGGGCATGCAGATCTTGCAAAGGTGACTGAGTTGCCTTTGCCTGAAAAAATATATGAAGAATATCAAATGATTGAAGAATTGGTTTCTCAAGGAAAAGAAATCGATGAAGTGGTGCTTTCCAGAAAGAGAAGTCTGGATTCAATCATTCATCAAAATCTCAAGGAAATTAATCAATATCATGATGAGTTATCAAGTCAGATAGTTTTTATATTAGAAAACTTAAGATTAAAAAATAAAGAGAAATTTGAGGTAATCAAAGACGATGAAGTTGTAGCCAATATTCGAATCGAATACGAAGATGGCCGTATGGTTAAAGCTGAATTTTATCAGAGTGGGCAGCTGATGGTTAGAACAGGTAAACGCAGTGTTACGACATTTATTGTGGATGAAAAAGAAATTTATGAATATAACTTAGATTCGATTTATCAAATGGGAGATATACTCAAAGAATATAACTATTGGAGAAATGGACCGGGCAAGATGATGAATGAATATAACGTACTGAATACAGATTAAGAGGAACAAAACATGAAGAAATTATCAGATGCAGAATTAACTGTAATGAATGTACTGTGGGCAGAGGGCAATCCTATGCGTACAGGTGAGATTGCAGAGAAAATTGAAAATAAAGAATGGTCCATGTCAACAATTCAGGCATTACTGGCTCGTTTAGCTGATAAGGAAGCAATTTTTATTGAAAAACAAGGGAAGTTTAAGTTGTATCATCCTTTGATTACACAAAAGGATTATCAGAAAGTAGAAACTATGGATTTCTATCAGCTTGTACATCGTCATTCTGTAAAGAGTTTGTTCAGTTCGTTGATTGATTCAGGTTCATTGAAGAAAGAAGATCTGAATGAACTCAGAAAGATGATTGAAGAAATGAAAGAATAGAATTGTTTTTAACATTGATAAAAGCTGTGGATAATTATCTGCAGCTTTTTAGTAACTTTTGTATATGACAAATGATAAATAGGATAAGTTGACATACATAGTAACTCTAGGTATTATATACATAGATATACTAGGTATAAGGAGGACTTTATGGCTGTTGATAAAGGATATATGTCAGGCAGCTCACAGATGCTGGTTTTAAATCTTCTCAATGAGAAATCGTATTATGGTTATGAACTTATTAAGACGTTGAAGCTGCGCTCTAATGATGTATTTGATATGAAGGAAGGGACTTTGTATCCAATTCTTCACAAACTTGAAAATGAAGGGATGATTCATTCTTTCAATCAGGAAGTATCTGGTAGAACACGCAGGTACTATGCCATTACAGATAAAGGAGCGAAAGTACTGGCTAAACAAAAAGAAGAATGGCTGCAGTTTTCTGGTGCAGTCAATCAGGTATTAACGTTTCAAGGGGTATAGTCTATGAATAAGAATGAGTTTTTGAAGATTGTTTCAAAACAGATTCATTTCTTTCTAGATCGTGAAAAAATTGAAAAAGAACTCAGTGACCACATTGAAGACAGTACATTGGCTTTGATGGAAGAAGGCTACTCTAAAGAAGAAGCTGAACAGATTGCAGTAAACCAAATGGGAAATCCAACAGAAATAGGAAAATATTTAAATCGTGAACATCATCCAATCATTGGGTATCTATGGTTTATTTCGACAATTGTGAGCGTAGTCATGCTTATATCGTTGATTCCTACTGGAATATCTGCAGTGAGTGGTTTGTGGGAAATGCTGACACCTACAGTAGTAAGAAACTATGAGGAAAAGATTCCAATCAACATCACTGTAGAAATGCCAACAGATAAAGTAGAACTTGATTATTTCTGTGTGATGGAAAATGGAGATATTTATATCACATATCGTACATGGAAAAATATGGAATACTCACGTTCAGGATGGAGTTCAAATCCTTTTTCGATCATGGATGGAAATGAGTTCCCAATTGCATCTGGGGGATATTCTTCTGGAAACTATTTTGGTGGAATTGGAGCATCAGCTTTCACATTGATGAATTCAAAGCTGGTAATACTTATCTTTAGAGATGGACAGGTTCTTGAATTGAATCTGGAGGATTACGGATTATGAAGAGACAGGTGTGGATAATTCTAAATATGATCCTTATCTGTGGGATTATGGTATTGAATTATTATCATGGAGGTTATTATTTGTCCAAAGAACAGTGTATTGAGGAATCTATGCGTAGCTTATATATTCCAGAGGGAGAAAGAATCCTTGAGTTGTGCAATGGAAATTACTGTAAAACACTGTTTGATCATGGTGATTCATTTTCGCTGGTAGGCACAAGACAAATTGGATTGCTTTATCGAGTTGGCAGTACAGATGTAGAATGTGGGATTGATAAGTCCAATTCTTTTTTTCACTGGACTGGGTATTCTATAGACTACGGAGCATATACGGTGATTCATCGCAATGATGAAAGAATTTCTGAGATTCGAATTGAATTGAACACAGGAGATATTTTGACTTTGAATGACTGGAAATCAGATTATGCAGTATTTATTAGAGAAAAATCTGATCGAAGAAATGCATTTGGCATGTATCGTGCTTATGACAAGTCAGGTCATTTGATTGAAGAAATAGATTATTTTAGTGAATAGCAGGAGGCGTTTATGAAACGACACAATTGGATTCTGTTGAATGTATTGCTTTTTTGTTTGGTAACAGGTATTCATCTTTGGTGCAACGGCTGGTATTTAGACAAAAGAGAAATGTTTTGAACATTATAAGGAAGTGATACACCTGGCTGAAGGGACTCTAATTGGAGAAACTGAGAATGGTATCCTTATTCATTGAGTTGTGTATCACAAGGAGAATGACACGTTTTCTGTTCTTGAACTTGACAAGATGATGATGTTCACGCGTTTTGGAAATAGTTATCAAGGAATTCCTTTTGCGGATTCTGATTTGGGTGCATTTGGTGTAATGTTTCATCAGTGCAGTGAAAGTAGTGAGATGATTGTGGTGTTTCAGCGATATAATCAGCAGGTAGAAAAGGTAGAAATCACATGTAAGGATGGACAGGTGCTGGTGATAGATCAATGGAATCAAAACTTCTGTGTGTATAGCACCGTTGAGTATTTAAGACCTATGTCTGGTGTCTATCGCAGCTATGATGCACAGGGAAATCTCATTGATGAAATGAGATGGGGATAATCAATAAGTTATTCTTTTCTAGTTGTGTCGGTATAAATGTGATGTGATAGAAGAACTTATTAAGTGATAGTGAAGTCTGTGGTCATTTTGACCACAGGCTTTTTTGTTTACTAGGAAAGTTCTATCAGAACAGTAGTAAATAGGAAGTAACATTGTTTGGTTTGTATAATGATGGATACAGATTTCACAAAGAAAGACAAGTCTTAACTTGAATAATTTTATTGTGTATAATATGTTTGTATCAAGAAGAAGTATTTAGTAGTTGAAGCAGTTTGTAGTAAAACTGAATGAATTCAATCAGCTAAATGCTTCTTCTTTTTGTTTCTAAGAAGGAGGCTCATTTTTATGAAAACTGTCACTCTGTCAAATCGTTTCTATTATCGTGAATTGGATGAAAAAGATGCATCAGCTATCAAAAATGACATCCTTCTATATAACCAAATGCTTCATAAAGCGTATAAATA
>JAFULN010000042.1 GCA_017473335.1 Erysipelotrichaceae bacterium | reverse complement strand
CACCAATGCAAGAAAGTTTCTCTACGATAGTCAGCTCTATAAATTCATTAAAAACACTCTATATTCAATTTATAAACACAATAAAAAATGGGGCGTTCCAACCTAGGTGGTTGAAATACCCCATTTTGTCGATTGTCTGAAGCTTTCAAATGAAAGCTTCTATTTAATTAAATCACTAAAACTCAATATAAAATATTTCCTATTCCATCGAGCTAAAACAGACTTTAGCATACTGTTCATCAATGAATATCAGAGCCTCTTGAGTATGAATCTGTATTAATCTGAATTTAGGATCATTGAACCCTTCTTTAAAATACTTTCTATATCGTTCATCCCATAAAAGTTCCTGTGTTTCCTTATTCGTCACAAATTCAACATGTCCGTTTAAAGTAACACTATCTTTCCCTTTATAGTAACAAACACTCACTTTCGTATTTTTTTCAAACTGTTCAACAATTCCATGGACATGGGAATCTGTTGATACAATGAAATACAATGCAGTAAAGTGATTGGTATACTTTGGAAGAGTAAGCACACAAGAGTGTGGATATCCCTTTTCATTGATAGACACAACTGTTGCTACTTCAGATTCTCGCAAAAGTTTGTTTGCTTTTTCCACCATTTCTTTCATTTTTTCTTCCATTTTACTCCTCTTTCTAAGAATGAAATAGGAAGCCTTTCGGCTTCACTATTTCAAACACTCAGTAAAGTCATTGATTACCTGAGTTACTCCAGGAAGAAGTTCGTATTCTTCCTTTTTATTTGCTGAGTCGACAACGATAATATTTCTGCACCCTGCATGATAACCATTTTTTATTCCACTAATCGAATCTTCGATAATGAGGCAATCCTTAACTTCTGCATTTAATCGCTTTGCTGCATCTTTGAACATCGCAATCTTATTTGCATACGTCCCATCATCATACACAATCGAATCTGGATCTATCCAACGATCCAATTGAAATGACTCTACAAAGAAATCAATATTCTCTTTGATTGATGCACTTGCAATTGTGAATGGAATCCCTTGTTCTTTTAGATGATTGAAATATTCTTCAGCACCTTTCACCAAATGGAATGTCGGTTCATCTTCTTTACAAAGAATACGATATATTTCTTCTTTCAGACATGAGTACTTTTCAACCTGTTCTTCTGTTCCCTCTTGGTTGAGCATGTATTGAATAATCTTTGCATTTGGAACCCCATTAAAATGTGCATGAAGTTCTTCTTCACTAATTCCATGTCCACGAATAAGCTGTGAGATTTTCCCCCAAGCTTTGACATGCTTATCATTGTCAAAAAACAAAGTTCCATTGAAATCAAAGATCACAGCTTTCACTTCGTTGCTCATTTTACAGCTCCCTTGTTTCAGCTACTCGCTTGAACCAGTAAGCAGATGCTTTTGGATAACGTTTTTGTGTTTCATAGTCTACATAGAACAGACCATAACGCTTATTGTATCCATTAGACCAAGAGAATACATCCATCAAAGACCACAAGAAGTAGCCCTTAACATTTGCTCCATCTTCAATTGCTTTGAGCAGATATGCTAAGTGCTTTTTGATGTAATCAATACGTGGTTCATCAAAAATTAGGCCACCTTCAAATGTATCTTTGTATCCCATACCATTTTCTGTAATGTAGATTGCTTTGTAATTTGGATACTGATTTTTGATGCGCATAATCATATCATACATACCTTCTGGATAAATCAGCCAGTCCCAGTCAGTTGTTTCAATGCCTTCTTTGAACATGCGTTCCCCAACACCTTTCAGTCTGAAACGCTTTGTACCCTTTTCACCAGTTCCGTTATGATGAATAAAATTTTCTCCATCATAAGCTTTCAAGAAATTACTCTGATAGTGATTCATTCCCAGATAATCATTCAGTTTAGCTGCTTCTTTCATCACTTCAAGATCTTTTTCTGGAGCTTCAAATGAGCCATTGTGCAGGTCCAAAAGATTCTGAATTACATTCATTGTATCTTCAGTGTATTCACCTAAGAAAGTAGCATCCAGCAAGAACTGATTTGCCAGAACATCATCAACTTTTGCAGCCTGATGATCTTCAGGTTTGTTTTCATCATAAGCATATTTTGTTTCTAAAGAATGAATAATGCCAATCTTTCCTGAATAGTTCTTTGATTTGTAAGCAACAACTGCCTTCGCATGCGCCAGCATCATGTTATGCATGGACCATACCGCCTTGTTGATATCGAACTTAATTCCTGGAGGGAATGTTCCTTCAATATACTGACAAGTTGCAATTGGCCAAACTTCATTGAATGTGAACCAATATGTTACTTCATCCTTATATTCTTCAAAACAGAATTTTGCATATTCTACGTAGGCATCTATTGTTTCTGCGATGAGAAAGTCTCCTTTTTTATGGAGTTCATCCGGTGTATCAAAATGATGAAGCGTAACATAAGGTTCTACACCATTTTTATGACATTCCTGGAACACTCGATGATAGAAATCTACCCCTTCCTGATTAATCTGGCCTTTTCCGGATGGGAAAATTCGAGACCAAGCAATCGAAATTCGAATGGCCTTTACACCAAACTGCTTGCACAGTTTCAAATCGACTGGATATTGATGATAGAAATCACTTGCTGGATCTGCAGTAAATCTTCCCTGTTTTTCCAGATAATCATCCCAAGCAACTTTTCCTTTTCCATAAGCACGAGTACTTCCTTCGCACTGATAAGCTGCGGTTGCACCGCCGAATACGAAATCTTGACTAAATTTCATTATCTATTTTCCTCCAATACTGAGAATACAAATTCTACTGCTTTTTCTGGATTGCGTGTCAGTTCAATATATTGTCTACCCTGGCAAGCAACTGACTGAATACCAAGACGATCTGTATCTTTCTTAAGTTCCTCATAGTAGTTTGCAACCTGTGGAGCAAGGATAACCAAATCGTAATCTTTCATGATGTCCATATGTGTTCCATAAGAACCAGCTGCAGTAATCAGAGAAATACCCTTTGCATCTGCACCTTTGCTTAAAGCGTTTGCAAGTAATCCACTTGTTCCGCCACCTGCACAAAGCACAAGGATTCTCTTTGATTTCAATACTGTTGAATCCACTTCAATGATAGCTTCTTCTTTTTCCACTGCATCCAGATTCTTTGTCTTTTCTTCTTCAACTTTCTGTGCATCATAAACTTTGAAGAATGGATAGTATACAATGAAATCGACAACCAGAACTAATACAGCGAATACGATAGATAACAGGCTGATTCCACATCCAAGAATAATTCCTAAAGGACCAGGTGTTGTCCATGGAAGTACATACATAAAGCTATTCATCTTCAAAAAATCAACAAAGATTTTGAACATCCATACATTTAGAATTGGAGCAAATACAAATGGAATAAAGAAGATTGGATTAAGGATCAGTGGTGCACCAAACAGAATTGGTTCATTGACACCGAACAAAACAGGAACCGAACTTGCACGTCCTACTGCACGAAGTTCTTTTGACTTGGACATAAATGCAAACATCAATGTAATCACAAGTGTAGCCCCTGTTCCTCCAAGTGTTGCAACAAACTGCTGAACACCAGGAGTTAAGATATTTGCTGCATGTTCACCTGCATTTGCCAATGCTAAGTTAGCATCAATATTGACATAATAGATTGCTGCAACTGCAGGTTCCACGATGGATGGGCCCTGAATTCCAACAAACCAGAACAAACTCATGGCACCATAGATAATCGCCAAACCTAGATAGCCATCTGCTGCGCTGAACAAAGGCTTAAAGAATTCAATGACAGCTTGTGCAAAGCTAATTCCTGCCACACCACGGAACACTGTGTCAAAAGCAGTCAGTAAAATAACGGATACAGCAAATGGAATGATATCTGCAAAAGTCTGAGAAATATTCGGAGGAACCTGTTCAGGCATGCGGATTGTAATGTTTCTTTTTACACAGAAACGATATACATTACATACAACAAATGCCACCAAGAAGGACGTCAGCAATCCTTTAGATCCCATAAAGTCAGTTGCAAATGCGTTAACAGTTGCATCAACTCCTCCTGCCAAAGAATCGATCCCTACAACCAGAAAACCAACAATTGCTGCCATCAGTGTAGAAGTACTGTTGATTTGGCGGTTTACTGGCATATCACGATTGAAGCTTTCAGTCAGATTCTTTGCTGTTGTACCAGCAACCAAAACTGCAAGAATACCCATCGAGTAGTTGTAAGGCTTAAGAATCAATGCTTCGATTTCTTTTGGCCAGTAGAATTTAAAAATATTTGGAACACATGCAATCAGCATGAAGATACTTGAAAATAGAACCACTGGCATTGCTGCAATGAATCCATCTCGGATCGCCTTCAAATATACATTTCTAGAGATTTTTTCGAAAAGCGGTTTTGCTTTTTCAATCTGTTTAATCAAATTATTCATGGAACATACCTGCCTATCTATAGATGTCCAGCAAGCTGTTGATGATGTCTTTCAAAAGAACTGTTGTCATCAAATGATCTTGTGCATGAACCGTAATAAAGCCAATTTCCAGGTTTTCTCCACGTGCTTCCAGTGTTAGTAATTCTGTCTGTGCACGATGCGCATCATTTAAGCATTCATTAGCTTCTGCAATCAGCTTTGTCGCACCATCAAAATCTTTAGACTTTGCCTTCTCAACTGCCAGCAACAATTTGCTTCTAGCATCTCCTGAGTAAGCAACGATTTCAAATCCAATCATAGATACTTCTTCTTTTGTCATATTCTGTCCTCTTTCTAGCTTTTTAGCACTATTTTTAAGATTGTTGCAGCATCTCCATCACTCATCGAAATATCAAAGTGTCTTTCAATTGGTAATAGAGCCTGCTTAATAAGTTCAATGTCTTCAGAATGTGTTTCTAATACATCTGACACATTGAAATTGGCAACAGGACCCATTCTTTTTAACAGCTTGTCAACCAAGGAGGCCATATGGACAAGAAGTCCTAATCGTTCATCCTCTCTCAATTTCATTTTCATGGAGGATTCAATTTTTGTAACAAACGGAATAAGTGTTACTTCTAGATCTTCTCTTGACAGCTGTTCGAACTGTTCATTTAAATAATCAAACAAATCAAATTCATCTGCATTCTCTTCGAATAGTTCCTGTATTGTTTCTGTTTCATTTATGTGGTAATAATCAATAAATTTCAGATTGAAGATATCTGGATTGTATGTTCCTACAATTCCTATAATTTTCCCTCTATGATTTAGTTCGTTGATTTTTGCAACCAACGAATGTTTATCATCGATATTGAAGTTGACGATATCATATTCTTCATGATCTTTTCTTCTCATCAATGCTTCTCTAATGTCTTGACTCATATTGTCTTTAATGGATGATAAAGCAAGAATCAATTTATTTGCACTGCGTTTTTTCGCATATGGCTGTTCACTGTACTCTTCCATCAGATGGGCATAGACTTTGTCAATATCATGACCCTCTTCACTCATCTTGCATGCACTCATTGCAAGAAGTGAAACTGGCATTTCAATTGTTCGAATTGTCATCCTTGTTTCTTCTCGTATGGAATCCAACATCACTCTAAGAGATCCCATATCATAAATCACAAGAACACCCTTTCCCTGGTTAATCGTGACCAAGGTTTGCTTTAATTTGTCATAAGATTCCTCTACATCCGCATCTAATGAAAGATCAAATGCATGGATGTTTTTTACCGGCATCAATCTTTGAACGACTTCTACGATTGATGATGCTGCACGCTCGCCGTGCATTGCAACGAGTGTAACGACTTCCCTGGTTTGAATATGGTTTAAAGGGAGGGTAATAAACAATGTCAGGAAAACTGTTTCGTCTAATGAAAACTTAACCTTGAATTCAGACTCAATCTGTCTAATGAATTTCTTAGAGAAAAAGTATTCTTCATCATACTTCTCTATGATTTCCATAATCATCTTGTTTGAGATTCGTTGCTTATTCCCAGCAGCTACCAAAATATTATTTAGGTGGAGGCAGATGCCAAAGAAAATCTCATTTGGATAGACATGATTGAACTTGTTTGAAGCTTTTGTAATGAAATCTTTGACCAGAATGTACAACCTGTCAGATACAATCTTTCTCAGCTTTTGTTCATTCATATTCTTATTCAAAGTCATTAAGTAATCTTTTAATTCATTTTCAACACTGCTGAATGCAAAGCTATCAAATTCTTGAGAATTGATAGATTGATGAATAATCTGTCTTTTCTTGTCTAATCGCTGATAAATGTCTAAATCTTCATTATCTCTTTTTGCACGATATGTGGTGCTTTGATCAAAAATAAAGTCTGTCTGTTCTTTAAGAACTTCTTTGATCTCCGATTCTTTTTCTTTGACATAAAGCAAACCTTTTCTTACTTCATCATTGAAATCGGACAACTCAAGAGAAATAGTCGCAGCTCTCTTGTTTCGAGCGTATGCATTTGCAATACCAAATTGAATGCTTTTTTTCAAACCATCCAGATTATTTTTTGCGGGAAAAAGAAGAAGGTTCTGCATTAATCCGTAATTGATTTGAATTTTTTTATTTAGCTTGCCAGCCTCATCCTTAATAAAACGCTCGATCAATTGAAATCTCTCATGGAGACCTCTTTCTTTCAATGATGGTAAATAGGCCACAAAATTGAAATGGCTGTTTAAAAATGATGCATAATCAATATCAGTAGTATGAATCATGAGTACAAATTGATAAGAGCACTTTTCAAGTTTTTCAATCATCTGCATCATCATTCTTTTTGAAATGAAATGAGCATTTTTTATGAATAGGAACCCATGATTTGCTTTTTCAAATTGACTTGATTGTGTTAGAAATGCTTCTTTAAGTTGATCTTCTGTAAATAAGGAAGCATCAACAGTGATATAAGATGCACTCTTTTTTAGTAGACCACTTGAACATGCATATTGAAATGAGTGTTCCGCAATTTTTTCTGCCCCTGTTCCGACTGCCCCCACAATCAAGGAAACAGGAATCTGCGTTGGATAACTCATCGCAACTTTAATCATCTGAATAGGTTCTTTCAAACTTTGATCAAACCCAATTAAATCTGAGAAAATCTGATCCTCATGCAATACTGCTTTCTCATCTGCCAATGTGTACAGTACTGGGCGCCCACGATGTTTCGTGATTTTCCCTTCTTGAACCAGTTGATTCAACGCTGCTGAAACATTACTTCGCTGCATTTTCAATTGATCTGATAGAAATGTTGTTTCAATCTTGGGTAATTCATCCTCTCTCAGCTTGAATTCGCTGCTATAGTTTAGAATGAATTCATATATGAGTTGTTTCTTTGTTTTCATAAGACCTCCACTTACGATCCACAACTTTTCTATCCGCTTGTATTATAGTCAACAAGATTTTTTTCATCAAATCTGCAAAGCTAAATTTTTTATACACTTTCATCTCTTGTTAGGATTGGATAGGAAGTTTCTGTATCGCATTTTCACTTAAATTATTATACACATATTCCTTTTTTTCAATATTTTACAATGTGTATAATCTAAAAATATAACTTTAATATTTTTTATACACTTTTAGACTTTTTGTTTTTACAAAAAAAACAGCTTTCTCTCATCCAGGAGAAAGCTGTTTTTGAAATTAAGAGCAAGGGTAGGAATTTTCGGCAACTTGTTTCCGAGTAGTTCACCAATTATTTCACGTTCTTTTGAGTCTCTGTATAATATTTAGCTTGCGCATTCCATAGCTCATGATATTTTCCATCTTTTTGCGCAAGCAACTCAGCATGTGTTCCCTGTTGAATTACAGCACCATCATGGAATACTGCAATCTCATCACAGAATTTACACGAAGACAGGCGATGTGAGATATAAATCGCGGTTTTATCTGTTGCAATATCATTGAACTTACTGTAAATTTCCGCTTCTGCAATTGGATCAAGTGATGCAGTTGGTTCATCTAAAATAATGAATGGTGCGTCTTTGTAGAGTGCTCTTGCAATGGCAATTTTCTGAGCTTCACCACCAGATACATCCACTCCATCTTCAGATAAGTCCTTATATAACATTGTATCTAGTCCCTTTTCCATCGTTGCAAGTCTTTCCTCAAACCCTGCATCTTTCAGCGCTTTGAACACACGTTCTCGATCATATTTCATACTACCTGCTACATTAGCACCTAGAGGCTGACAAATCAGCTGGAAATCCTGAAACACCACAGAAAAGATGTTCATATAATCATCATATCGATACTTGCGAATATCAATACCATTGAGCAGAATCTGCCCTTCCTGTGGATCATACAAACGACACAAGAGTTTGATAAAGGTTGTTTTACCACTTCCATTTTCTCCGACGATTGCAAGTCTTTTCCCCACTTTGAACTTCATATTCACATGTCGGAGTGCCCACAATTCAGATCCAGGATATTTAAAAGAAACATCCCTAAATTCGACTTCATAATTTCTATCTGCACGTTTCTCAGTTGTTAAGCTTCCTTGATACATAGAATTCGGAATATCCATAAATTCATAGACGCGCTTCAAGAAACCCGCATTTGTTCTCATATGACTTACTGTTTGAAGCAATGTTGATACATTCCCTGTAAGATTGGTTACAGCACTTACATATTGTGTCACACTGCCAATCCCAAATGCTCCCCCTAATGCTTTTAAGCATACAAACACATAAACTACACCAGATAGAATTGCAGACATGGCTCGACCTAACCCTATATACCCTCCAATTGTAGTTGCACACAGTTTTGCATAATGTGATCCAACCCCAAACATCGGAATTGTAGAATAATGTTCTGAAATATCAAGCTGGTGATACATACGTATATCCATCGCTTTTTCTTTGTTTTCGGTCAAATACCACTGAAAATGACTGAACATACGATTTCCCAACCTAGATTCTTCTGCCATATCTCCCCAGATAGAAGTTGCTTTACCACTTAATGCTGGGCCAACCATAGTAATCATAAGAAGGATACCAAAGATACCCACAACAAATAGCGGATGATTCAATAATGTCAATGAACCCGCTGATTCAGGTACCTTTTGTGTGAACAAACTAATTGTCAAAACTAGCGCCCCTAAAATTCCTGCAATTGCTTCCACACTCCAGCAAACATACATGCTGAGATAATTGTATCCCCAACCGGCCCAATTAGAGCTTTGAAGAATCTGAGTAAAGAGATCTCTGGTTTCCTGTTTATCAGAATCTGCGAAATCCATACTTAAAAATTTATCTGAATACAGTATCTGATATTGACTATAAAATAGTGATTCCTTTACATTCTGCCATCGTTCTAAAACGGCTTTAATCAGTTCAATTACAACAGTAACACCAATAATCATCATTACCCACTGACCAAGAACTTCAGGTCGACGCAAGCCTGCTAACTCATTGATAAGCTGTGCGGACATCCAAATCGTTGCATATGGAGAAATTGCCTTAACAATCGAATAAAGACTAATAGCAAACAAAAATCCAGGAGCTACTTTATTCACATCTTTAGCTGCACGCAAATGAATCGCTATTGTATCCTGAATACTAATGAAATTAGTTTTCTTCATGTCCTGCTTCTCCTTCCTTATAGTAACGGCTTTGCACATCAAACAGATTTGCATAAGAACCATTTTTTTCGATCAGCTCATCATGAGTCCCTTCTTCTGAAATACCTCCATTCTCAATAAAAATAATTCGATCACAGAAGCGTGTTGAAGCGAGACGATGAGAAATAAATACAGATGTCTTCCCTAAAGTCATTTCATTATATTTCATGTAAATATCATTTTCTGCAATAGGATCTAATGCAGCTGTTGGCTCATCCAGCACTAAAACCGCACCATCTTTATATAATGCTCTAGCAAGCATTAGTCTTTGGGTTTGTCCTCCTGAAAGCATAACACCATCTAAATACACCTCACGGCCTATGTGAGTATTTACACCTTCTGGAAACTTATTTACTGCACTCATTAGTCCTGCTTTTTCTAAACAATCTAACACTTTCTCATGGTCAATATGATCTACAGATTGAGCTACACATTGTGCAATCGTTGTATCTAGGATAGAAAACTCCTGAAACACAGCAGAAAACAATTCATAATATTGTCTTCGATTAAAGTCACGAATATCCTGACCGTTTAGAAGCACACGTCCTTCAGTTGGATCATAGAACCCACAAATTAATTTGACTAATGTTGTCTTACCTGCGCCGTTCAACCCAACAATAGCTAAGTTTTCACCAGCATGAATCGTCAGATTTAGATTTTCAATGATGTTCGTTTCAGTCCCAGGATAACGAAACGTCACATTTTCAAGTTTAATTTCATATGCATTCGCTGTAGGAGGTTGAATGCCATCTTCAAATTTGAACATTTCAGGAATATCCAGATATTCCTGTATTTTCGATAATGCAATACTTTCCTTGTGAAGCTGTGTAAATTCTGAAAGTATACCGGTTACCCAAGTCGAAAAACTACTGATTGCACTAAAAAATAACAAGAACTCAGAAGCTGATAATCCTTGATTTAGTGTCTTCCAGATCAAATATACATAGGCTATACCATTTCTTGATAATGTCACTAAAATATCCACGATATTTGCCCAAATATACGCTTTTTCTCTACGCCCAATAAATGCAGACAGCATTTTCAACGATTTAGTTTGCAATTCTTTTAGCCATGTTGTCAATCCAAAAATGCGGATGTCCTTCGCCAATTCCAATTGTCTTGACTTTCTGAGATAATATGACAGTTCTTTTTCATAAGTTTCCTTTTCTTCCCTATGGCGATATTCCCATTCATTGATATATTTTGTCACAAAGAATCCAATAGCAGCACTAACAATGACAATCATCATCAAAAACAAATTAAGTTCCTTTAACAACATTAGGTAAATCACAAATCCTGCAATATTGGTTATAATCTGTGTCAATGTCGTCCATATATGTTCTGTCGCTTCTAAATTGGAACCGGTCGCTTGTTCTGCTTGCTCCTTCATCTTTAAAACTTTAGGATCTCTTGTATTCGGATAAGAAGTTTCACATGTTTTGCGAGTGATCAATCGATTCACAGCAGTTCTCACATCAACTTCTGCTGGTAATCTATTTTCATGTAAATAAGTATTCGCACCCATCAAAAGAAACATAATCGTTGTAAACAAACCAATTGTTGCTAATAAATCTTGTACAGAAGCACCGCTTTCTACCTTTGATAATATTTCTGGAGTTACATAAAGCTTTGTCAAATTTAACATCACTTGTACAGCGGCAATCAATACACACATCAATAAAACACGTTTATGTATTTTCCAAGCGATACGAATCATAAAACAGACATTTTGCCAAATATTGTATTTTGGCTTTTCTTTCAATTTCATTCCAATCACCTCATGACCATACTCTATCAAAAAATTCGTCCCCAAATCATTCTGGGGACGAATCGCTTTTTCTTGGGGATGAATTGCACTTTCTATAATTGTGGAAGTAGTATTTCTGTTGTGAATGCCCCATCTTCACTATTACGACTGATGTATCCATCCAGCCTTTCTACGATTGCATCAATACGCACTAATCCAAATCCATGTCCTTCACCTTTTGTACTACGGAACAGCTTTCCTTCTTTCTTCATTTTCTTTCCCGCAGTAAAGTTCGTAAAAGAAATATATAGCTGCGTATTTTTCATATCCATATAGACACGAATGACCCTTTGATTCTCTGGCAGTTTCATACTTGCATCGATTGCATTATCAAACAAATTACCAAGGATACAGCACAAATCAATTTCAGAAGACTTCAATTTGACTGGAATATGAGCATCTGCAATTACTTGTATCCCTTTAGATTTTGCCAATGAAATCTTTGAATTTAAAATTGCGTCGGTCATGGAATTACCTGTCTTGATTACTGTATCAACTGTCGTCAGATCTTCATCCAAAAGGTCTAAATAACGTTTGATTGCATCCCAATCTTCATTCGCTGCATAAGCCTTCATCGTTTGAATATGATTGCGATAATCATGTCTCCAGCCTCGAATCTGACGATACATGTTATCCACTTCACGATAATGTGTTTCAATTAATTCATGCTGATAAGATGCAATCTGCTGATCTATTTTCTTTGAAAAGATAGACATAAGCTTTCTCCTATTCACCCAAAAACATTATCTGATATATTCAGAAATATCTTTCACAGCTTTTGCATTTTTGTCACTCATGATTTCCCAGACAGGTTCTGCTGTATTCTCACCAGCAAAATATCTTCGAGCACAATCAAGCACAAAGATTACATCCTGTCTTTCAGACATAGCATTGTATGCCTCATCATAAATATTCATATCACAACGCTGTGGTACTGCATCTTCTAGTTCAACTTCAAAAAGATGTACTTTTTGTTGTTCTTCCTCACTCTCACAACTCCAGTCATATTCATATAGCTTCTTGCAGTTAGGAAGGTCATCATAGAAATAGTTACTTTCCATTCTACTATAGCTCTCAGGAAATTCTGTCCTGCGAATAAATTCAAAAGCTCCTTCTGTCGCCCACTTTGCATAATCAGACCATTCCCAAAGCTTGAACTTCGTAAGAACAGCACACATATATTTCGCGTTCAGTACCATGCCGTAGAAGCAATCAACACTTTGTTCCAACGCCTGAATAAAGGGCTGGACAAGCTTCATATTTTTCTGATAGTCCGCAATCAATTCATCACCAAGCTTTAATGTTTGACTCATATGGTATAGTATCATTTCATTTACCTCTCATTCACCCGCTATAATTGCTCGGTTTACACCTTCATATGACCCTCTAGGAAGTGCAATCGTCGTCCCGTCATTTAACTTAATTTCTGTCTTTGTCACTCTTGCAATCTGCGTCAGATTAACAATTGCAGAACGCCCAACACGATAAAAACGATCATCCAGTTGCTTTTCTAGCTCACTCAATGTCTTTTTGACTGTGACTTCGGTTGATGCATGAATCGTAACATAATTACCAAATACACTGACAAAACGGATTTGATAAATAGGTACTCGAATCATTTCACCACTTACTTCAAACACCAATACTTTCTCATTTTTCGCCAGTTTTTCTGCAGCTCGATCAAGTACTGAACAAAGTTTTTCTTCTTTGACAGGTTTCATCAAATAATGAAGTGCTGCAACCTCATATCCTTCTGCAATGTAATCAGAATATCCAGTAATGAACACAATCTGAACTGTATCATTGTCTCTACGAAGCTGTTTTGCCATTGTGACACCATCCATGTCACCCATTTCAATATCAAGAAGCAAAATATCATAGTCACTTTCTTCTGAATAATGAAATAAAAAGTTCTCTGCAGAAGTAAAAGTATCTGTATGTACAACATGTCCTGAATTCTTGGCCCAACGATCGACCATGTTCAAAACATATTGTCTATCTACATCTGAATCATCACAAATCGCAATCTTGAAATTCATATTACATAATCCTCATCTTGCTTCGTTTATTAACAGTCATTTCTACTTGGAAATATTATCACATTTCACTCAAATAAAAAACATCAAAAGAAAATGGTATATATCACGTACCTATATATACCATTTTCACCGTAATGCTCTGAAATCATACTTTTGCAATCTATGCAGCTTCATGTCGGGTATTATAAAATTCCCATTCAATTCTCATTGTTTCTTCTTACATCAAATTCTTTTCAACAAATTGATTCACCACAAGCTGTATTGTCTCTTCCACGAACTTTACATACTCCTGTTGAGAAATAGAGATAAATTTGTTCATCGATTTATCTATTTTGGGTAAATAACCCATCACACCTATCTTACGAACGATACATCCTTTTGGAAGGTAATCAATATAATCAGGAAAAGACTTCAACGGAAGGATCTCTGTGAGATAGCAAGAGTTCGGATGATCCTTCAAATAGTCAGCTTCCAGCGCATAAATTTCACGATCCCGATTTTTCTTAGAAATGAGCCTCTTTACTGAATCCCATGTTTCATCCATTCCGTAACTGCTAACACTTAATTCTTCATCCGACTTAATGCGCATCCAAACCGCCTTTAGCCGATCTTCATTTCGAATCATTGCTTGAAACGCTGCATCGGTAATCAAATGAGCATAATAACCAAGTAAAAATGAATATTCTTCTGTGGATTGGATTTTATCTTTACGCATCAAGATGTATTTCTCGCAGAAAGCATCGCAATCTGACACTTTCTTTCGTTCCCCTTGCATCCAATGCGTCACTTCACGTGATGGAGTAAACCTTGTCCAATCCTCATTTTCAACATTACAGTCTGGTGCAATGTTTCCAACACAAAATTCATGTCGACAAAGATCAGGAAATACCTTTAATACTCCGTCAGCAATCATACAATGAGAAACCCACGATGCCATCATTTCACCTTCATTCGTTAATTGATATGTCGCTTTCTTTTGATATTTATAAATAACCCTCTATTTTAAATTCCCTACAAATTGAGATTCGTTAACCAAAATGCTTCTTCATTAATAAATACAATATTTGTCTATCCTCATCAAATAACAATTTCTCTTTTTTTAGTGCATAGTGATGAGCAAATTCTGTATCTTCATATGAGTGTTTGTTAATAACAATTGAATTTTTATATCTTGGTCTCATATGTATGTGCAAATGAGGATTGGGTATCGTTTCTTTATAAAAATTGTTCATCAAACAGCTAAAATTACTTAGTTCAGCACCTAATACTTCTTTATAGACGTATTCTAATTGATCTATAATTGTTTTTAAATCAATCCATTCGGAAATATCCAATTCCGAAAGACTTGCGCAATGTCTATTTAAAACCAAAATACATCTACCCACATAATCTTGCACCTCTGCTAAATAAACAGACCAATGTAACGATTTATGCAATAGCCATTTGTTTTCTTTATAATCACACCATTCACACTTGCTCATTATTCACTCCTACATTTTCAAGTTTAATTCTCCTTTTTGATTGGATGTCTTATTACAGTTTTCCACTTATCGGGAGAAACTTTTCTTGCATCTGACATATAGATTTCATGATGGAGTCTACTTTCGCTAAAATCGTTTTCATAACCATTTTGCTCTAAATAGTCATCCATCAAAGCAATGGTAGCTGGCTCATCGTCAAAAGATCCTATATGCAATATTACACATAAGCCTTCATCGATAGTCATAAATTCTGCTGAGGAACAATCCAATTTCTTCTTTTTTGTTGCTGTTGCTACTGCCCATTCAAAGTCCTCTTTAGATACAAAGTCAGGCAAGCGTATAACCGAAATCCAGTGAAAAGCCTACATGGTCGTGTAGTCTACACCATCCACATCATCTTGCCACCCGAAGCCTTCAAGAGGTGGAACAACATATTCAAAGAACCCCTCAATCTTGTAGTCTGTTTTATAACTCATCTTTAATGTATATGAAATAGAGTATAAAACACTAATTGCTTGCTGATAGGCACCACCTTCTTCGTTCGGATCGCCTTTATCCTTCACAGCTATGTAATTTACCTTTGGGGCAATGACAATCTGTGGTTTATTCTTGGAATATAATACTCTTTGTATTCCTTTTTAAAACCAAATGCCATAACTGCCTCCGTAATGATTTATTTGTTAGATTCACCACATTTTCATTATAGCCAACTACTATGTATTTCATTGTTTATAGAATCTGTCAGCTAATATTTTACCTCAACATTTTTTGAAACTTATTAAACTTAGGTAAATCTTTAAATAATCTCAACTTGGCACATTTCCATTGTTTTTAACGCAGCTTCATGAGATTCTACTGTAACACCTGCACAGCATTTCTTGTTAACTTTTACACAGGCATCTGGGAAAGTCGCTTTAATAATCAGGGAATTTGACACAACACAAATATCTGTACATAATCCTACAATTTCAACTTCTTCAAAGTGTTCATTTTCCCAGTGAGGCCATCCAAAATTTGGTTTATCAATAATTTTGCACCCTTCCACATAAAGACCATCAGCAATTTCCCATCCCTTAGTCCCTTTGATGCAATGTTCAACAGGAAGATGTTTTCCTTCTGTTGTTTGAAGATAATCTTCAAAGTGAGTATCACGAGTAAAAATGATTTCATCTCCATTTTTTCGGTATTCTTCAATTCTTTCTTTTACATATGGAACAATCTCAACGGCTTCTTTTGTACCTAAAGCCATATCGATAAAGTCGTTTTGCATATCAATAACAAGTAATGTTTTTTTCATTGTATTCTCCTCCATTTGAATTCACAAAATATGTTTTCTTATCTTGACAGATGAATTCATTCTACCTTTTCAATTTTAAACACATTGATGGTATCCACATCTGGGCAACAAAATCGATCACTAGGGAGTTTTCCTCCATAGCGTAAAATATCAATCATTGGAAATAGGACATGTGCGGCCATTGGACAAATCTTTCCACGCTCTGTATCAAAATCAAAGGTATCTCCAATCTTGTGACCCCTGTGGCAAGGAGTAATCCCCTTTTGATCAATAAGTGTAATTCTAATTTTCATAGCTTTCCCTCACTGATATATCTTTCAATATCCACTCCAAAGAATTTTTCTTGTTTAGTTAGATTATCCAAGATGATTTCTCGAATCATTTTCATTGCATATCTTGTAGAACATTTTAAACTTTTCCCATTTAGATATTCACTAATGAGCACTGCAGAGAATAAGTCTCCAGTACCAGGAAAGCGCACATCAACCATCTCATAAGAGAGGATGAATGTTTTATCCGTTGTATGATCATAACCAATGACACAGTGATTTCCCTCAACTAATGTGCTGGTAATGACAACAGATTTCGCTCCTAGATCGAGAGTCCTTTTTATCAGTTCCTCTGCTTCTTTTGATGAAAGAGACTCGCTTTTATAAGGTTTATCAACAAGATAGCACACTTCAGTATAATTAGGTATCAAGATATCTGCGTAGGAACTTAATTTTCTCATAATATCTACGTTTTTCTTTGTCACACCATTGTAAAGCTTACCTTCATCTCCCATAATCGGATCAACGACAACAAGAAGATTCTCTTTGTTCTGATTGTGGATTAACTTTTCTACGATATCAATTTGTTTTGGATTTACCATAAATCCAGTGGAAATACAGTCAAATGCAAATCCAAGGTCATGCCAAATATCCACTGTTTTTTCCATGTATTCTGTGGTATCCAATATATCAAATTTGCCGAAATCCAATGTATTGGATACAAGAGCTGTAGGAAGAGAAGCTACGTCAATTCCTTTGGATGAAAGAATTGGAATCATAGCAGATAAAGCAATTTTTCCTACACCAGGCATGTCATTAACACAACAAATCTTTTTGTTTGAATTACTTTTGGCCATATAGTAGATCTCCTTTTATTACATATCACTCTATTGCGACTAAACTCATCATGTGTAATCTGATTATAAATAGAAAGTATAGGAAAAGAGAAGAAAAAGTTTATCAAAGAAAATGAAACATTCATAAACAAGTGTGAGTGACATATCGGTTCTAGTTGCTGCTTTTTACTTCTTTCAAATTCTTTGTTGATTTCATTATAGACCTCTGCTTCAAAATGACAATATATTTAGACTGCACTTTTTCTGCTATTTCAATTTATTTAAGGCAATAATTATTGAAGTGACATGCTCCCACCACTCGTATTATATGTGTGGAAGTTAAATAATTACTTGCTTCCACTATCTCTATTTAAGATAATAGTTTCGTTTTGAATAAAGGTTTTATTTCCCACCTCTGCGGCTACTTCATGCATTCCGCTTATTAAGACTTAATCCTTT
>JAFULN010000041.1 GCA_017473335.1 Erysipelotrichaceae bacterium | reverse complement strand
GAAATGGATACAGAAGTATCAGAAAAAAGAAGAGATATGATCAAAAGAAGTACGAAAGATGGAAGTGTATATGCCCTCTATGGAACAGAGTTTCAAAGCACAGTTGATAAAGGAATGCCGCTGAGAGTGATGGAGTATGATCTATTGACCTATCAGAAGATGATGAAATCAAAGAAGAGGATTTATCCAGTATCTACGATATGTCTGTATACAGGCAAGGAAAAATGGAAAGCGGCAAGAACACTGCATCAGATGATGGGGATTCAAGAGGAGCTAAAACCATTTGTACAGAATTATGGCGTAAGAATCGTGAGTGCTCAGGAAGTGAAAGTAGAGAATTTCAAAAATGAAGAAGTCAGAGAATTCTTTGAATTGTTTCAGGATATTCATCAGCTGAGTAAAGATGAGATGTATGAGAAATATTCAAAGAAAGGACTGCATAGTGCAGAGGCAGTAAAAACAGCAGCGGTGTTAGGAAAATGTAAAGAGTTGGAAAAGATGATTGTAGAAAGTGAGGATGAAGTAAAGATGTGTGAGAATTTCAGCAGAATCGTAAGAGAGTGGAAAGATGAAGGCAGACAAGAAGGAATACAGGAAGGAATTGCAGTAGGAGAAGCCAGAGGTGAAAGTAAAGGAGTCTTCAAAGAGAAGGTGGCTACAATACAAAGACTATGTGAAATGAATATGACAATAGAGATGATAGCGAAGATTACACGATTGAGTGATGATGAAGTGATGAAAATCATGGTGGAGCACCATATGAGCTGTGTTCACTGATAAAACGGATTAAAAAGTGAAAATGTAATGAAAAAAAGGGACTATGTTTATTTAAACATAGTCCTGATTTTCTAGATGAATGAATTGTTGAAACTCTACGGTATAACCATTAGGGTCTTTTAAGAAGAATGAATATACAGGAGCTGTTGGATGGATTTTGGGCTCATCTAAAGCTTCTTTTTTTAATAAATGATAGATTTCATCAATTTCTTCTTTTGTGTTTTTAACGATGGAAATACAGCTGTATGCTGGGGTTTGGTGGTTATCTTTCTGGATGAATCCAATCATACCTTCACCAGAGTCTAAAATAATGGTATTAGGTTGTCTCATGTAAAGGGTTAGCCCCATCTTTAACCAAAAAGATTCAGTTTCATCAAGGTTTTTACAAGTATAGAAGTTAATCATTGCCTACCTCAAACAGGTCTCTATCAAAGTTTGTGAGGAATTCTGCACCTGTTTCTGTGACTAGAATCATGTCTTCTACACGCATGTAGCATTCACCTTCAAACATCATCTTAGGTTCTGAGCAGAAAACCATGCCTGGTTTTAAAGTGGCATCTGTTTGTCGGTTGATCATTGGAAATTCATGGCAATCAATCCCAATGTTGTGGCCCAGCATGCCGATTTCTTTATATCTTAAGACATCCGCAAAACCTAAGCGTGTAACTTCTTCCTGAACATAATCATATAATTGGTTAACATTTGTCTTGTATGGAACAATTTTAGAGACCATGTACTGCTGTCCTTTTTGAAGTGCTTTATATCCTTCTTTGACTCTTTCAGGTGCTTTGCCGAAGTAAACAGTTCTTCCCCAGTCAGAGCAATATCCTTTGTCCATATAGCCAACATCAAATGCGATTGCAGTGCCTGGGACAAGTTTGCTGGTGCGTGGGAATTCGAAATTCTCTTCTGGTTTAAATGTGCATCTAGTTTTAAAACCTGCAGTAGGTGGGAATGAGAAGTCTTGAATACCGTGAGAGAAACCATATTCCATCAGCATTCTTTCGGCTTCATGCTGAGTCATGCCTTCTTTTAAATTCTTAACGACATGCATGACGGCTTCATCTGTAAATTTAGCGAGTTTACGCATTTGTTCAATTTCGTGTTCATCTTTACATGCTCTTAAATCAAAGAAGAGTTCTTCTGCATCAACTGCTTCAATTTCAGGGTCTACGATTTTTAAAGTTTCTTTCAGATATTCATGGCAGTCATGCCCTATACCGATTTTCTTTCCATCAATGACTTCAGAAAGAGTGTCTTCTAACTGATCCATATAACTGATAACAACATCATGTCCTTCAAAATGATTTCTGTACTGTGGAATTGTAACAATTTTACATTTTCCTTCTTTATTCATGTAAATAAGGGCTTCTGGAAGCAGTTTAGCACTGTGTCTTCCACCGATGTTATTCATGCAGTGCCTTTGCCAGAAGTAGCTGCTGCATTCGCTGAGGTACTGAAAATTAGCTCCTTGAGCATATAATACGCCGTCAAGGCCAGCCTCCTTGACTTTTTCTAAACAATTATGAATACGTTGAGTCATACTTTTTTTCCTCCATGATGTAAGGATATCACAAAATGAAAATATTTTCATTAATAATTGAAAGAAAATGAAAATTTGTGACAAAAAAATGAAAAAAATATTGAAATGGTCATTGAAAAGGGATATAGTATACACATGTTCACGGCGGAAGGAGTGAGTAACATGTTTTCTCAGGAAAAAGTTAACATTGCTTATCAAGCTCTGAAAGAAGAAAACATTGATATGTGGATTATTGCGGGTCAGGAATCAGCGACTAATACAGAACCAGTTCTGTCAATTATGAGTGATGCTGAGTTTATTGGCTGCACTGCATTGATCTTCTGCAAGGATGGAACAAGCGCTGCGGTATGTACACCAATCGATTATAACGGTTATGTACATCATGGTGTATTTGATGAAGTCTTTGCATTCCCGGTATCCTTTACAGATACGCTGGCTGAAGTGATTCAGAAAAAGAATCCGAAATCGATTGCACTGGATTATTCGTTAGAAAATCCTGCTGCAGATGGATTGAGTCTTGGAACTTACAAGATGTTAGAGGAAGCGTTTAAGAAAGCTGATTATCAGGGTGAAGTTCTCTCCGCTGAGAAAGTGGTCGTTAAGGTAAGAGGTATCAAGACAGAAGATGAACTTGCCAAGATCAAGAAAGCTTGTTTGGAAGCTGAAGAAATCTTCAATGATGCCAAGGATTTTATTAAACCTGGTATGAATTGTCAAGATGTATATGCATGGTTCCAAAACGAAGTGGAAAGAAAAGGATTTGGCTATTCATGGCCGAAGTCCTGCAATCCTGGAGTCTTCAGTGGTTATGGATGTCCAGGAGGTCACATGGGAGCACCTGATTTCCCAATTTCAAAAGGAGATGTCGTCAATATCGATTTCGGTATTGTGATTGATGGATATGGCTGCGATCTTCAAAGAATGTACTACATTCTAAAAGATGATGAAACAGAAGCACCTGCTGATTTGGTGGATGCCTTCAATACAGTCAGAGATGGAATTCTCTTAGCTGCGAAAGCTTTGAAGCCTGGTGTAACAGGTATTGAAGTGGATTCAGTTGCAAGAGATTACATCACATCAAAGGGATTCCCTTCATGGAATGCAGCTCTTGGTCATCAGATGGGCAAGGTTGCACATGATGGAGGACCGCTGCTTGGTCCAGAAAGACCACGCTACAATCGAGATGAACTGATTCGAACTCCATTGTATGAAAATATGGTGTTCACACTGGAACCTGGTGTTCCAACAAGAGCTGGCCGCATCGGTCTGGAAGAAGATGTGGTTGTTAAGAAGGATGGAGCAGAATTTATCGTTCCTCCTCAAACTGAGTTCTATCTGATTAAATAAGAAGAAAGGAAGTCGAGGGAAATGATTAAATACATCATCAAACGTTTGTTGATTGGCTGTCTGACATTGTTCATTCTGGCGACAATTACATTCTTTGGAGTAAAGGCAATGCCTGGTGATCCGTTCACACAGGATAATAAAGTACTTTCTCCTGAAACATATGCAGCTTTGGAAGCGAAATATGGTTTGGATAAACCAGTTGGTGAACAGTACATTATTTATTTGACAAATGTACTGCACGGTGACTTTGGTGAATCTATTTCCAAGAAGGGAACACAGGTTTCTGACATTATTATTCAGCGTGCTCCTGTTACTGCAAAGCTAGGTATTGTTGCTTTTGGACTTTCAGTTTCAATCGGTCTATTGTTTGGGATTGTATCAGCACTTTCCAAGAAACGCTGGGTAAATAACTTGATTACAGCGTTCGCTACTTTGGGGGTTTCTATTCCAGGTTTCCTGTTTGCGATGATCTGCATGATTATCTTCGCAGTAAAGCTTGGATGGCTGCCAGTTGTTGGCTTAGACACTCCTAGACATTACATTCTTCCTTCGATTGCCATCGCTCTGAGCTCTATTTCAATGATTACTCGTCTGACACGAAGCTCACTGAAAGATGTCATGAACAAGGACTACATTACTCTTGCACGAAGCAAGGGGACTAAAGAAGTTTGGGTTATCGTAAAACATGGATTAAAGAATGCACTGCTTCCAGTCATTACTTACTGTGGTCCAATGTTTGCGGGTCTGATTACTGGTTCCATGGTTATTGAAACATTGTTTTCAATCCCAGGTATTGGTAAAGAATTTACAAACAGCATCACTAACCGTGATTATACACTGGTTATGGGGCTGACCATTTTCTTCGGAGCCATCGTCATTGTGATGAATCTGGTTTCTGATATCGTTGCTGCGCTGGTTGATCCACGCATCAAGCTTGGAAAGTAGGTGTACTCATGAGTGAAAAAGAAATGATGTTAAACGAAGAAATTGAATTGAGTGATGACATGTTTGAACTTCTGGATGACAGCGAAAAGAATTCAGAGTTTATTGCCATCGAAAGTAAAACATTCTTTAGAGATGCATGGGATCGATTCAAAAAGAATAAACTTGCATTGTTTGGTTTGATCTTCTTAGTGATTATGATTACAGCGGCTATCTTGGTGCCAATGTTTTCACCTTACACATTTGAAGGTCAGGATATGGCTAACCGTAATGCACTTCCTTCCATGGATCACTTGTTTGGTACTGATAAACTGGGTCGTGATATTCTGGTTCGTATTATGTACGGTGCTCGTATTTCACTGGCCATTGGTTTTGCATCAGCATTCATCAACTTAATCATTGGTATTGTATATGGTGGTGTTGCTGGTTATGTTGGCGGCAAGGTGGATATGATCATGATGCGTATCATTGATGTTATCTATGCTGTACCAAGCTTATTATATGTAGTATTGATTCTGATGGTGTTTGGAAACAGTATTACAAGTATGATGTTGGCAATCTGCTTAACATCATGGATTCAGATGGCACGACAGGTTCGTACACAGGTTATGTCACTGAAAGAAATGGAATTCTCGCTGGCTGCACGTGTTATTGGGGCAAGCGACTGGAGAATTCTGATGAAACATTTGATTGTCAATGCATTGGGTCCAATCATTGTTTGCTTAACGATGATGGTTCCTTCTGCAATCTTTACAGAATCCTTCCTGAGCTTTGTGGGTATTGGGCTTGACCCAAGTATTCCTAGCTGGGGAAAACTGGCAAATGACTGTCGTACAGTTATCTTCACATATCCAATTCAGATTTTGTGGCCAGTTGGAGCAATCTGCTTAACAATTCTTTCACTCAACTTTGTGGGTGATGGTATTGGTGAAGCGCTTGAAATTAAGAGGTAGGTGAATAGACATGGCGTTGCTTGAAGTTAAAAACTTAAGTACAGAATTTAAAACTGATCAGGGTCGTGTCCAGGCGGTTCGCGATGTATCCTTCTCTTTAAATCAAGGTGAAGTGCTCGGTATCGTAGGTGAATCCGGTTCAGGGAAAAGTCAGACGATGTATTCAATCATTGGTCTGCTTGCTGAAAACGGTGTTGTCACTGAAGGTGATGTGACTTTTGACGGTGTAGATATTTCAAGAAAAAACTTTAAAACAAAAAAAGCGTATGAAGAAGCAATGAGAAAGCTTCGTGGAAATACAATGGCTATGATTTTCCAGGATCCAATGACATTCTTGAATCCTGTATTGAAAATTGAAACACAGCTGATTGAACCATTAATGAATCATACGAAGATGACGAAAGCTCAGGCAAGAGAAAGAGCTCTTGAACTGATGCGTCTGGTTGGTATTCCTTCTCCTGAGAAACGTATTACTCAGTATCCATTTGAATTCTCTGGTGGGATGAGACAGCGTATTGTTATTGCGATTGCGCTGGCTTGTAATCCTAAGCTGATTATTGCCGATGAACCTACAACGGCTCTGGATGTTACAATTCAGGCACAGGTTCTGGAACTGATAGATCATTTAAGAGAAGAAAGAGATTCTGCAATCATCATGATTACACATGACCTTGGTGTTGTTGCTAAGCTGTGTGACCGTGTTGCTATCATGTATGGTGGTAAGATTGTTGAAATCGGTACAGACAAGGAAATCTTCTATGATCCTAAGCATCCATATACATTGGGGTTATTGAGCTGTATCGCAAATCCGGAAGATGATGATGAAAAGGAACTGACTCCAATTCCTGGATCACCTCCTGATCTTCTAAATCCTCCAAAGGGCTGTCCGTTTGTGGACCGCTGTACAAAGGCAATGAGAGTCTGCAAAGACCATATGCCTAGTGTTACTACATTCAGCGACACACATCAGTGTGCATGCTGGCTGAATCACAGCAAGGCGGTGAAATAAATGAGTGAAAAACCAATTCTAAGTGTCAAAGATTTGAAAACACACTTCGATGTCACTAAAGGAATCTTTTCTCCAAAACAGATTGTCAAGGCTGTGGATGGTGTTACATTTGATGTTATGCCTAATGAAACATTTGGTCTAGTTGGTGAATCTGGATGTGGGAAAAGTACATTGGGACGTACAATTGTAAAACTATATGATCCTGTTTCTGGTTCTATTGAATTCAATGGCCAGGATATTTCGAAAATCAAGGGAAGCGATCTGAAGACTTTTAGAAAAGACATGCAGATGATCTTCCAGGATCCATATGCTTCACTGAATCCTCGTATGACGGTTGGTGAAATCATTAAGGAACCTATGATTATTCATAACATCTACAACACAGATGAAGAAAGAGAAGCAAGAGTAGTTGAGCTGCTGAAGATTGTTGGTCTGAAACCTGACCACATTCGACGCTATCCTGCTGAATTCTCTGGTGGGCAGCGTCAGCGTATCGGGATTGCTCGTGCATTGGCTGTCAATCCAAAATTCATTGTCTGTGACGAACCAATCTCTGCACTGGATGTTTCCATTCAGGCGCAGGTTATTAACCTTTTGAAGAACATTCAGAAGGAAATGGGGTTATCCTATTTATTCATTGCTCATGACTTGTCAATGGTAAAACATATCTCTGACAAGATTGGGGTAATGTATTTAGGGCATATGATGGAATGCGGACCTAGCAACGATGTTTATCATCGTCCGCTGCATCCGTATACTGTCGCACTTCTTTCGGCCATTCCAATTCCGGATCCGGAAGTTTCCAAGGCGAAGAGCCGAATTGTATTGGAAGGGGAAATTCCTTCTCCAATCAATCCACCTAAGGGCTGTCCATTCTGTACACGCTGCTCAAAAGCCACTGAGCGCTGTCACAATGAAATGCCTCAGCCAATTCAGGTAGGTAATCGCCAAGTTTCATGTTTCTTATATGAAAGATAAGGGAGGAAAGAAATTATGAAAAACACATTCAAAAAATTATCTGCACTTCTTCTTGCTCTGCTGATGTGCTTCTCTATGGCAGCATGCGGCGGCGATACTGGAACAGACAATCCAGCTGATGATGGTAATGATGCAGCTGCAACTCTGGATGATACATTTGTTTACGCTATCGGCGGTGAACCACAGTATCTGGACCCAGCAGTTGGTTCTGACTCTGTAACTGCATATGTTACAAATAACTTGTACTATCCATTGTTCTACATTGGTGAAGATGGATCTATGGTTAACGCAGCTTGCGAAAGCTACGATGTAACTACTAATGATGCTGGTCAGACTGTTTATACATTCCATTTGATTGAAGAAAACTACTGGAGTACAGGTGACAAAGTTACTGCTGCTGACTATGTATATGGTATGAAGCGTTCTCTTGGTTTGGGTGCAGCTGATTCTTACTACTCTTATTTCATCGGTGACTTCGTTTTGAACGCTAAAGAACATCTGAACAACATGGATGATGTAGCTGACATGGACGATGTTGGTATTGTGGCTGTTGATGAAACTACTATCGAAATTACTCTGGGAACACCTTGCCCATACTTTGTTAACCTGATGGCTGCTGGCGTATTCTATCCAGTACATCCTGATTATGCAAAAGAACATGACTACACTTGGGCTGATGATCCAAACGTACCTACAAATGGTGCTTACTACACAACTAAGATTGACCGTGCTGCTGAAATTATCATGGTTAAGAACCCTTACTTCACATATGCTGACAAAGTTGTAACTGAAAATCTGGTATGTAAGGTTATGGCTGACCCAGATGCACAGTTGATGGCATTCCAGACTAAGGAAATCGATCTGGCTACTAACGTTAACTCAGAAGTTACTAAGATTTATGCTGGTCAGCCTGAACTGGTTATTACTGATTCTGTAATTAACTACTATGTAATGATGAACTGCTTCGGTGACAATGAAGCTCTGCATGATGTTAACGTTCGTCGTGCTCTTCAGCTGGGTGTTGACCGTGGTGCTATCGTAACTGCACTGGATGCTGGTGAAGTTTACTACGAACTGTATGGTCATGTACCAATGGGATTCGCTGGTGCTGATGGTGACTTCCGTGCTGAAGCTGATGCTGCTGGTGCATATGTTTACACTGACAAGGAAGCTGCTAAGGCTCTGATGGAAGCTGCTGGTTATACTGCTGAAAATCCTCTGAAGCTTGAATACTACACTAACTCTGCTGCAATGCATGATGTAGTTGCTGAAGTTCTGAAGGCTCAGTGGGCTGAAATCAACGTTGAACTGACTCTGAGAAATGGTGAAATCCGTACATTCTTCGATGACAGATCAAACGGTTTGTTCGAAACAGCACGTGGTGCTATGTCTGCTGACTTCATGGATCCAATGACATTCCTTGATATGGCTGCTACTTGGAACCAGGGAAGCTTCGTTTCTTGGGGCGATGAAGCTTATGACAATCTGCTGATTGCTTCTCGTACTCTGGAAGGTGCAGAACGTATGGCAAAACTGCATGAAGCTGAAAAGTATCTGATTGAAGAAATGGCATACACTTGCCCATTATTCGGATACAAGATGATTACTCTGATGAAGCCAGGTACAGAAAATGCTTGGTCTAGTCCACAGGGTAACCACATTCTGTGGTATGTACAGTCACCTGCTGACTAATACAAAACTCTAAACAACCTGGGAGTTCTGGTTTTCCAGAACTCCCTTCTCTATTTATAAGATAAGGAGCAAGACTATGAAAATTGATCAGGAAAAACTGCCAATTATTTATGAGGCGCTGAAAGAAAACAATGTAGATGCTTGGCTGATTACAGGAAGAGAAAGCATCATGAAGAGTGAACCGATTCTTCCGGTTTTAGGAGATATGGATTTCATTATTGCGACAACTTTGATATTTACGGCAGATGAGAAATGTCTTGCTATTGTTTCTCCTTTAGATGTCGAAGGCTACAAGCTGATTGCAGGTATTGATGAGGTCTATGAATATCCGACAACTATGGAAGAAACAATCTATGAAGTCTTATCTAAGCTCAAGCCAAAGAAACTGGCTCTGAATTACTGCTCGAGTGATTCAGCTGCAGATGGTTTAACACTTGGGATGTATAAGAAACTTGAAAAGGTATTTTCTCAGCTGGATTATGAGATTGAAACAGTGAGTGCTTTCCCAATTGTTGCAGAAGTACGTGGGCGTAAGACAGCGACTCAGATTGAAAAGATTCGTCATTGTGCAATCAAAGCGAATGAATATCTGTACAAGGTTCCTGAAATCTGCAAGAAAGGTACAACTTCACTGGATATCTTTAATTTCCTTCATGAGATTGCATATTCTGAGGGGTATGGCATGTCTTGGGCTGAATCACAGTGTCCTGGTGTGAGCGTAGATCCAAATGTACCTAGCGGACACATGGGAATTATTTCTACGCCAATTGTACCTGGCTATCTCATTAACATTGACTATGGTGTCAGTAAGGATGGCTATGTGAGTGACTTGCAGAGAATGTACTATGTATTAAAAGAGGATGAAACAGATGCTCCTGAGCATGTGAAAAAGGCGTTCTACTTAGTGCGTGATGCAGTAGCTGCTGCTAAAGAATTTATGAAACCAGGTGTAACTGGATTTCAGGTTGACCAGATTGCACGTCATATGATTGTAGATGAAGGTTATGATTCATGGAATGCTGCATTGGGTCATCAGGTTGGTCATGTAACTCATGATGGTGGTACGATTTTGGCAAATCGTCGTCCTCGCTACAATAAGCCTGAATTGATTGATACTCCATTGAAGAGTGGAAATGTCTTTACAATTGAACCTGGTATTTCAATTGCGGAAGGACGCATTGGTATTGAAGAAGATGTTGTGATTACTGAACATGGTACTGAATGGCTGGTAGAACCACAGCAGGAACTGATTTTAATTAAGATTTAAAGGAGAAACTTATGAGAAGTGTTGCTGAACAGAATCTGATCAAAGATGAAATTTTGAAAGAACGTTTAGAGCTTGCGGGTAAAATTATGCAGGTATGCGATGTGGAAGCGTGGCTTGTTCTTTCTAGAGAATACAATGAAGATCCGCTGTTTCATGCTTTGACACCGTCTCATTTCCCGACAGCTCGCAGAATTACGATTCTGGTACTGTCTCAAAAAGATGGCGTATGTGAAAACTGGTGTGTGAATATGCATGATCCTGATTTAGAAAAGTATTATAAACAGGATTATGATATGAAAAACGAAAGTCAGATGGAAGCACTGACTCGTGTTTTAAACCGTATCAATCCTAAAAATATTGCGATTGATGCGTCTGATCATTTTGCCTATACTGATGGTTTGTCTGTTGGCTTATATCGCATGATGATGAATGAACTTCCTAAGGACATCACAGATAAGTTTATCAGTGCTGATGATGTGGGAATTCGCTTGCTTGAAACACGTACACCAAAAGAAAGAGAATTATTTCCTGAAGTCATGTCAGTGGCGATGGAAATTATTGAAAATACATTCAGTGATGAAAGAATTCATCCTGGAGTTACAACTTGCCGTGATTTGATGAACTACATGGAACAGGAAGTTAATGATCGAGGTATTGAATACTGGTTTGAGCCAACCATTGATTTACAGAGACATGATGGCATGCATGGTGAAGAAGTTGTGATTGAACGCGGTGATCTGCTGCATTGTGACTTTGGTATTCGCTACATGAATCTGTGCACAGATACACAGCGTCTGTGTTATGTTTTAAAAGAAAATGAAGAAGATATTCCTGAAGAATTGAAAACTGCCTTTAAGCGTAACAATCGCTTCCAGGATATTGTTAGAGAAACGATGAAAATCGGAAGAAGTGGTAATGATGTCTTTGAGATGAGCGTTGCCAAAGCGAAAGAAGAAGGACTTCGTCCTGTCCTGTATACTCATCCATTAGGATTCCATGGTCATGCAGCGGGTCCTACAATCGGGTTATTCTCAAATCAGGGACGTATTCCAGTCAAAGGTGATTTACTGATTCATAATCATACGGGTTATGCACTGGAATTAAGTATTATTGAATATTTAGAAATGTATCAGCGTGATACATTCATCTTTACAGAAGAAAGTGTGCTGCTGGAAAATGATGAAGTTCATTTCCTGGCTCCACATCGTGATCGAATGTTTATTGTCGGCAAGGGGGAATAGAAATGAAACCAATTTCACTGGATCTGTTTACAAACTACAGCTTCCTTTCTGACCTGCAAATCGCAAAAGACCGCCCATTGGCGGTTTTTGTACAGACAAAGTCAGATTTAGAGCATAATGATTATACACAGCGTCTTCATGTGATGAATACTGAAACTAAAGGTATTCAGCCTTTGACAGATTGGAGAAAGCGTACTGCTTCATTTCTTTTAAATGATGGTTTATATCTAGTTAAAAAAGATGAAGAGGATAAGACGGTTCATACTCAGTTTGTGAAAGTATCACTAGATGATGGTTCTGAATCAGCGGGTTTCAAAGTTCCGTGTGCAGTTTCATCTTTGAAGGATTTCAATGATGAGTATTATCTAGCACAAATTGGTATTAATAGAAGCTGTCCGGATTATCATCATTTAAGTTTAGAAGAACGTAAAGCTGTTGAAGAAAAGAAGAAAGCTGATGAAGATTATGTTATCTTTGATGAATATCCATTCTTCTATAATGGAGCAGGTATTACTAATGGTGATCGTACTACACTTGTTTTAATCAATAAGAAGACCTACGAAATCACTGATTTGATTCCTTCTACAGTAGATGTTGAAAGCTTTGATGTGATGGGGAATGACATCATTTATTCAGGTGTTGATTTTACGACATTTAAGGGGAAATGGAGCTGGGTATGGAAAGTAAATACCAAGACTCTTGAAACTGAAGTGCTGTATGATGATGTGATGCAGATTGGACGTGTTTTTACGCTGAATGATAAAGTGATTGTATTAGGTACATTTGCGAAAGAATACGGGGCTATGGAAGCCAATAAGTTCTATGAACTGAAAGATAAACAAATGACTTTGGTCTGTGACAATGAGTATTCCATGTATAACTCTGTGGGTTCTGACTGTCGCTATGGAAAGGTCAAGAATTATTTGAAGTTCAATGACAAAGCGTACTTTATTACATCAGATCATTCACGTTCTGTCATTGTTGAATTTGATGGTACATCTTTAAAGAAAGTGGTTGATTTTGAAGGTTCATGTGATGATATGATCATGAATCAGAATTCAATCTATGTGATTGGTATGAAAAATCAGGCATTGCAGGAAGTGCTTGAAGTAAAAAATAATGAAGTGACAGTACTGAGTGATTTCAATACTGAAATCTTGAGTAATAAATATGTGGCTGAACCACATAAGATTTCTGTGATGAAACCTGATCAGGTGGATGGATGGGTACTCTATCCAAAGGATTATGATCCTTCCAAGACATATCCTGCAATTTTGGATATTCATGGAGGACCTAAAACAGCTTATGGTGAAGTGTTCTATCATGAAATGCAGCACTGGGCTTCATTAGGATACTTTGTGATGTTCTGCAATCCTCGCGGATCTGATGGAAAAGGAAATGCTTTTGCGGATTTGAGAAAAGCGTGGGGAACGATTGATTATGAAGATATTATGGATTTTGTGGATGAAGTTTTGAAACAGTATCCTCAGATTGATTCTAAGCGTGTAGGTGTTACTGGCGGAAGCTATGGAGGCTATATGACCAACTGGATTATTGGTCATACAGATCGTTTTGCATGCGCTGCAACTCAGCGTTCAATTTCAAACTGGATTACAGAAGTTTGTGCATCGGATTATGGCATTGATTTCCCAATTGAACAAGAATACGATGATTTGTACAACTGTCATGATGAATTGTGGGATATGTCTCCGCTAAAATATGCGAACAATGCTGTGACACCAACATTATTTATTCAATCAGTTGAAGATTATCGCTGTCCAATTCCTGAAGCGATTCAGCTGTATACAGTATTAAAGTGTCGTGGTGTTGAATCAAGATTAGTTGCCTTTAAGGGTGAAAATCATGATTTGTCTCGTACAGGGAAACCATTGCATAGAATTCGTCGCTTGACTGAAATTACAAATTGGATGAATTTACATTTAAAATAGGGGGTACTTATGGAATTTGATTTAAGTAAGCGTCATTGTTTCTACTTCAATGAAACAACGAAGATTCCTCATGGATCAAAAAACGAAAAAGCATTAAGCGATTATGTTGTAGAGTTTGCGAAAGCACATAATTTAAAGTATGTGCAGGATCATGTGTGGAATGTAATCGTGTATAAAGATGCAACAAAAGGGTATGAAGATGCTGCTCCATTGATTCTTCAGGCTCATTTGGACATGGTTTGTGAAAAGAATAAAGATTCTAATCATGACTTTGAAAAAGATCCATTGAAACTGATTGTAAAGGATGGCATCTTAACTGCAGATGGTACAACTTTAGGTGCAGATGACTGTACGGGTGTTGCTTATATGCTGGCTATTTTAGAAGATGATACGCTTCCTCATCCTGCACTGGAGTGCATCTTTACAACAATGGAAGAAATTGGTTTGTTAGGTGCGATGGAACTGGATCCTGCTAATATTCATGGACATCGTATGATTTCCCTGGATGGTGGAGGCGAAAACTGCACAATGCTGACTAGTGCTGGCGGATGCCGTGTTGATCTTATTAAACAGCTTGAATGGGAAGATAATCAGGATGCATGTTTCAACATTGCGGTGCGTGGTTTGTTAGGTGGACATTCTGGCGGAGAAATCCATAAGGAAAAAGGGAATGCAAATCATTTGTTAGGGCGTATCATCAAAGAAATCATGATGAGTGGTGTTGATGTTCAACTGGTTAGCTTTAACGGTGGTTTGAAAGAAAATGCAATTCCTCGTGAATCAGATATTGTGTTTGCTTCAAAGACATCGTATGATGAAATCAAGAAGATTGCAGATGAAATTGAAAAGGATATCAAGGAAGAACTTGAATTTTCTGATGCAGGTTTCCGTATTGAATTAACTGAAACGTCATCAGATAAGAAGATGATTCAATCATGCAGTGATGATATCATTGATTATGTCTACTTCATGCCAAATGGGTTCCAGCATCGTTCTATGGCGATTGAAGGCTTAACATTAACTTCATTGAATTTGGGTGTTATTGAATCAGATGATAAACAGATTCTGCTTCGTACATCCATTCGCAGTGCATTAGAAAGTGGAATTGAGCATTTGGTACGTGTATTAACTGCATTATCAAAGCGTTTAGGATTTGATATTCATGTGAGTGCACGTTATCCTGGATGGAATTATTCAAAGGTTTCACCTATGAGAGATATTTTCTCTGAAGTGGTCAAGGAAATCTATGGCACTGAGCTTAATTTGATTGCAGCTCATGGAGGATGTGAGTGTGGTGTCTTTAAGGGACTGGTTCCTGATATGGATATCATTTCTGTTGGTCCTAAATCTGCATATATTCATACACCAGATGAGCAGCTGGATTTGGCTAGCTTTGATCGAGCTTATCATTTGCTTTGCAGCATCGTGTCTGCATGTCATTAACAGGAGGAATTAAAAATGGCAAAAGGATTAGTTGTAATTATTACTGGGGCAAGTTCTGTTGGTAAGGGCGCAATTCGTGATGCACTGCTGGCGGATGAAGATTTGAAACTGTTTAAGTCAGTTTCAATGACAACTCGACCTGCAAAAGAGAATGAAATGGATGGTAAGAACTATTACTTTGTATCTCATAAAGAATTTGCAGCATCAGTGAAGAATAAAGAACTTTTGGAATACACTGAATTTAATGGGTACTATTACGGTACACCTAAGAATCAGGTTGAATTTTTAGTCAATATGGGTAAGAATGTACTGATTGAAGTTGAAGCACAGGGGGTTGGTCCTATTAAGCTGAATATGCCTGAATCTTTGGCTTTCTTTATCATGCCTAGCTCATTTGAACAGCTGGAAAAACAGATTAGTGAACGCTATAAGGATGATAAGGCATCAGTTATGCGTCGTTTGAACAAAGCGAAAATGGATATGGAATTGGCTCCATTGTTTAGAAATACTGTGTCTAACGAAGATACAGATGCAGCTGTAGCACAGATTAAAGCTGTCATTATGAAAGAGATGAATAAATAATATGAATGAAATTAGAAAACAGAAATATGCAAAAGCGTTATTACAGGTAGGTGTTAACCTGCAGAAAGGTCAGATTCTTCTGCTTCAGACATGTACTGATGCACTGGAACTAGCAAGAGAAGTAACAAAGCAGGCGTTTGAAATGGGTGCAAAGGATGTTATTGTGCACATTGATGATGCAGAAATCAATCATTTGCGTGCATTGTATTGTGATGTAGAAACACTGCGTGATGTACCAGAATGGAAGAAGGAAAGCCTGGATTACTATCTGAGACAGGATTGTGTACAGATGGGTTTAATGGCTAGCTATCCTACACTGAATAATGATGTACCATCTGAAAAGCTTCTGGCACAGGGTTACAGTTCAAATGAAGTACGTAATGTTGTACGTAAGCACATTCATGCAGGTACTTTGAAATGGACAGGTACAGTTCATCCTAGTATGAACTGGGCTAGAAAATTGTATCCAGAGCTGTCTGATGAAGATGCATATCTGAAACTAGATGATGCACTTTGCAAAATGATGCGTGTTGATGATGAAACAGATCCTGTTGAAAACTGGCATGAACATTGTGCAAGCATGGCAAAGATTTCCAAGAAACTGAATGATTATAACTTTAAGTCTTTGCATATTACTTCTGAACTAGGTACTGATATTACTATGGATCTTGTAAAGGATCACATCTGGACAAGTGCTGCTGATATGGGCTCTAGCAAAGTGTCTGAACCATATGTGGCAAATATGCCAACTGAAGAAATCTTTACAGACCCTGACTATCGTACAGTGAATGGTATTGCGTATGCTTCTTTCCCACTGATGATGTCTGGAAAGCTGGTTACTGATTTCAGCATTACATTTAAAGATGGCTATGCAGTAGACTGCGCAGCTTCTAACAATGTTGAACTGTTAAGAGATGCATTGTTTAAAAATGATCACACTCGTTTGTTAGGTGAAGTGGCACTGGTTTCAAAGAAGTCTCCAATTAAACAGATGGATCAGGTGTTCTACAATGGTCTGATTGATGAAAATGCTGCTTGCCATCTGGCATTTGGTACAAGCTTCCCTAGCAATATCAAGGGTGGTGCAGAAATGAGCACAGAAGAACTTCTGGCTGCAGGTGTCAATGTAGCTACAAGTCATAATGATTTCATGATTGGTACTCCTGAAACAAAAATCGTAGGTACAACTTATGATGGTCAGGAAGTTGTTATCATGGAACATGGAGATTTCGTTCTCTAAATAGAAAATAGAAGACTTTCAAATGAAAGTCTTCTGAATTTTTGTAAGGATTAGTTATGAAAAAGAATATGATTTTAAGAGTATTCTGGCTATGGGGATTGTATTCACTGGTTGCGAATTTTGCGCATCCAATTACACCAACCTTTATTCAGAATTTAGGTTTACATGACTATATGTTTGGGGTTGCTTTTGCGTGCATGTCATTGACAAACTTTGCATTTTCTCCATTTTGGGGGAAAATTTCCAAAAGCTTTGGAAGCTCTCGTGTGATGGCAGTGTGCTTTATGGGGTATGCACTGGCTCAGGCGCTGTTTGGCAGTGCAACAACAGAACTTCAAATTGCATCTGCACGTTTGATTGGAGGATTCTTTATTGGCGGCATTTCTGTCAATCAGATTCTTTATATCATGGAACATTCACCAGAAGGAAAGACAGGGCAGAATCTTGCGACCAATGTTACAATCAATGTTGTAATTGCGGCATTTGGCTATATGACAGGCGGCTTTCTAGGAGACTATTCTATTGGGTTCACATTTGTTGTACAAGTCATTGGACTTGCGCTGCTTGGCGTGATGTACTGGTTCTGGCTTGAAGATGCCCATGTTGAACGTCAGAAACTGAATATGAAAGAGGTCATAAAGAATTCAAATCCGTTTCAGGCTGTACTTGATGCACGTACATTGATGACTGTCACCATTGCATTGTTTCTTGTGATTTGTGTAGCAACTTCATTTGCGACGACTTGTTACGAACAGTGCTTTAATTACTTCATTAAAGATCAGTATGGTTTTCCACCTTCTTACAATGGTCTATTAAAGGCTGCAGTGGGAATGATTACATTGGCTGCCAATTCAACAATCTGTGTGTATCTCATGAAGAAAACAGATATTTTCAAATCTTTTATTCCTGTATTGATGGTTTGTTTCGGTATGATGATCAGCATTATTCTTTTGGACAAGGTCATTCCGTTTATTGTGATGAATGTTGTGTTCTTTGGATTTAATGCGGTATATCAGCCTTTGATTCAGGCAATGATTAATCAGTTTGGTAAAGAAGACAATGGAATTATGGTGGGACTGTACAATTCTATGCGTTCATTGGGCATGGTAGGTGGATCTTTATTTGCGGGATTTATTTATGAAATTGGTCCTAAGTTGTCTTTTGTGTTTAGCGCATTAGCATTTTTGATTGCGATTGTATTTGCATTGCTGATGAATAAACGTATGGCAAAATAAAACACATCTTTGATGTGTTTTGTTTTTATGGAAATATACAATATTTTGGAAATTGAATTGAATAAAGCATAGAAAGAAAGTATACTTAAAACAGAGGAGAATTGAGTATGGTAGAGAGTAAAACATTTTTTGAAACAATCTTAGAATGCATTGATTATGTTGCAGAAAAAGAGCGTAAAAACATCGAAGCTGCAGCAAAAATGATGGGTGAATGCATGAATGAAAATGGAGTCGTTCAACTGTTTGGATTAGGACATGGCAAAGAATTTGCGATGGAACTTGGTTATCGTGCAGGTGGCTTGATGCCATTTCATAAAGTAGAAACAAGAGATCTTGCGCTGCGTGGTGTTGTTAGTGAAGATGAACTGAATGCACCTGAATTTGCGCATACTCCAGAGAATGCACATAAGCTTTTAGGTTTATACCGCATTGAAAAAGAAGATATGTATATTCTAGTTGGTGACAGTGGTACTGAAGCTATTTTAGTGGAGACTGCACTTGTGGCAAAATCAGAAGGAAAGAAAGTCATTGCAGTGGTTTCTAAGAAACTGGCTGAAGTGAAAGAATCAACTCATCCGACTGGTAAGAAATTAACAGATTTGGCTGATTTGGTGATTGATACACATGCGGATGCATCAGATGCAGTATTGTCTATTGATGGTGTTCACAAAATGAATCATACAGGAACAATTATTGGGAACGTCATTGCACAAATGATCACTGCAGAAACATATCGTTATCTGACTGAAAATGAACATGAATGTCCTGTGCTTTTGAGCGCAAATCTGAAAGGTGCAGATGTACACAATAAGCGTTTGTCTGATAAATATGCAGGACGCTGGAATTCGTAGGGAGGAAAACATATGACAAAGACTAGAATTAGTATGGACTTGTTTAAAGATGAATTAAAACATCTATTGAATGTCCTTTACGAAAAAGAAAATAAAAATATTGTAGCTGTTGCACAGCTATGTGCTGACTGTATTGAACATCAGGGTGTTGTTCAGGTATTTGGATCTGGACACTCAGTGGGATTTGGTATGGAAATGCATGATCGTATTGGTGATTTGGTACCTGTTCATCAGATTGATACTGCAGATTTTGTACTGAAAGGTAAAGTGACGCTGGCAGATTTTAAAGATCCGGTGAATATCTTTGAAAGAAGACCAGGAATTGCAGATAAACTGTATGATTTATACAATATTGGAAAAGAAGATGTTTTCATTATCATTTCAAACTCTGGAATCAATGGTGTCGTTATTGATTTGGCAATTACTGCGAAAGAAAGAGGACACAAGGTGATTGTAGTAACAAGCTGGCAGCATACAACTGCAGAAGATTCACGTCATCCAAGTGGAAAGAAACTGTATGAATTTGCAGATGTTGTGATTGATAACTGTGGTCCTCAGGGAGATGCATTGCTGGATACTGAAAAGAATGAACGTATCTGTTCAGTATCATCTATTACTGGTGCAATGATTGCACAGACTATTGGGACTGAAACAGTTCGTATTTTGATGGAAAAGGGTGCAGAAGTGCCAATTTTATGGGATGAAGCACTGGAAGGTTCTAAGGAACATAATCAGAAACTAAGAAATCAATATCAAGGACGCATCTAATCAGTCATTTATGTGCTGTACTTAGGAGGATAAAGGGATGATTAAACATTTAAGAATTGATAATCGATTGATTCATGGTCAGGTTGCGATTTCTTGGAAGAATCAGATTGGTTCACAGGCGATTATCGTATGTAATGATCAGGTAGCTGTTGATCCACTTGCAAAAAGAATGGTGAATATGGCTGCTAAAGGAGCGAAAGTAATGATTTTTACGATTGCACAGACGATTGAATATGTACAGAATCATCCAGAAGAACCTCTGTTTGTGATTTGTAAAACACCTTCAGATGCCTTGGCTTTAGTAAGTGCTGATTTGCATATTGAATATCTGAATGTAGGGAATGCAATGCCTGTTTCAGGGACAAAGTATATCATGGCAACAAGATCTATTGCGGTTACAAAAGAAGATGCTGCAGTATATCGTTTGATTGCAGAAAAACGTGATGGCATTCTTGTCAGCAAGATGGTGCCTACATCAGAAGAAATTGATTTTTTACAGGCTTTAAAGAATGTTGGTCTGTAAATGAAAGAGGATTGTATGATACTTCAAAGTACAAGAGTTTATGTGGATGAAAAACTGCAGCCGCTTCAGATTGAGATAACAGGCAATAAAATTACCAAAATTATGCCGTATAACTGTGTAGAAAATGTACTGGATTATGGAGATGCCATTATCTTGCCAGGTCTTATGGATATGCACAATCATGGTTATTTCCATGGTACTTGTGATACTGCAACCAAACAGTGGCTCAAAGAGTGGACAAGTTATCTTCCAAGTGAAGGGGTTACCTCTACGATGTTTTCATTTAGCTGTGCCAAGCTTGAAGATTTGTTGAATAGCTTAAAAACGTTTGATGAATTCTGCAAAGAAGGGTATGAAGGAACACAGTTTGCCGGTGCCTATACAGAAGGTCCGTTTGTTGGGAAAATGCCAGGGGCACAGAATTTGGATTATAAACTGATACCTGCACCAGAAACGATTGATTTATTCAATGAAGCGTGTGGTGGACGTTTGAACTATGTGATGGTAGCACCAGAAGAACTAGATGGCAATTATGATGTGATTCGTTATTGTCGCCAAAAGGGGATGAAGGTTGCGATTGGTCATAGTGGAGCATCTTTTGATATCTGTGCTAAAGCGATTGAAGCAGGTGTCACTTCCTTTACACATACCTTTAATGGCATGAGTGGTCTTCATCATCGTGAACCTGGTGTTGTGGGTGCTGCAATGTATCATGATGATTGTTACTGCGAACTGATTTGTGATGGAATTCATGTCAATAAATATGCTGCTAATATTTTGGCACGCATCAAAGGAAAAGACCGTATGATGTTTGTGACAGATTCTGTTCAGGTGAAAGGTCTAGCTGCGGGTCGTCATATGCACAATGGACGTGAACTGATCATTGGTGAAGATGGTTCTGTCAAGATGAGTAATGGGACAATCTGTGGAAGCTGTAATCGTTTGAATAAAGTACTTCGATTTGCGATTAAGGAGGCAAGGATTGATCCAGTGACTGCTTACAACGCTGTGACAAAGAATCCATTTGAGTTCTTAGGGATTGTCAACAAAGGGAAGATTTGTGTAGGATATGATGCAGATCTTGCAGTATTTGATGATGAATATGATGTCATTGCGACCTATATTGCAGGAAAAGAGTTTCTAAATTAAGCAAAGAGCTGAGATAATCTCAGCTCTTTTTATAGATTCTTGCTTCGTAGGACTTCATTGTATTTTTATCGACTATTTTCGGATAAATGAGCTGCCATTCTTTTGAAACAGAGAAGGCTTTTTCATTTTGTTCAGATAGATTGCAGTCAATCAGATACTTGTCATCTCGCGTATATGTGAAATGATTTTTCTTTTTATTAAGAACTTTAAAGTCACCATACACTAAGGCTTGATCAGAATGTCTTAATTGAATCAGCTTTTGATACACTTCTGTTACTTTGGGATTAGCTTTTTGCAAGAGTCCCTGATGCCATGCAGGAAGAGTCTTGTTCCAAGGAAGAAGAATACGTGTATGTTCACGTGTTCCAGCTAATAGAATCTTAAAGACTTCATCATGTGATTTCTTTTGAATCTGTTCATCATAATATCCTTTGGCTTCTACATCAGTGATTTGATCCATGGAAGTAAAGTCATAGTTGACAAGTCCCATTTCATCTCCCTGGAAGATAAATGGTGTGCCTTTCATGGTCATCTGCATCACTGCCAAAAGGATTGCTAAACTTTGATGATGTTCTTTTTTATCTGTAATCTTGCTGATCATGCGTGGATTGTCGTGATTGTTGTAAAAGATGGACATCCAGCAGTTGTCACCGTAGTTTTCCAACCATTCAATCATGTAGTCACGATAATAGTTTAAATCATATTTGTAGTCTTCCATTCGAACATGTCCTGGAGTTTCCAGATGGTCAAAACTAAAGACCATATCGAGTTCGCCTCGTTCTTCGGCAGTCACCAGCTGGGCCATTTTCATACCTAAACCTGGAGTTTCTCCAACAGAGAATGCATTATGAGGCTTAAAGGCTTTATCATGAATTTCTTTCAGATATTTGTGCAGATTAGGTCCGTAATAATAACGTTCAATGCCAGGGTATCCCATTAAATCTCCAATTAACTGATTTCCTTGTGGAAGTCCTTCTTCTTTGGAAATATAGTTGATGACATCCATTCTAAAGCCATCGACACCTTTATCCAGCCACCAGTTAATCATTTGAATGATTTCTTCTCTGACTTCTGGATTGTCCCAGTTTAAATCCATTTGTTTCTTTGAAAACAGATGGAGTCCCCAAAGATTCTGTTCTTCATAATAGTTCCATGCAGGTCCTGAGAAGAAAGAAGTCCAGTTATTTGGGAGTGTTTTTGTGCCATCGTCCTTTTTGAAGTGGTAATAGTTACGATATTTTGATTCAGGTTCATTTAGAGCTTTCTTAAACCACTCATGTTCATCTGAAGTATGATTGACAACTAAATCCATGATGAGTTTCATATCACGTTTATGTACTTCTGAAAGCAGCTCATCAAAGTCTTCCATTGTGCCAAATTCTTTCATGATCTGTTGATAATCACGTATATCGTAGCCATTGTCATCATTTGGTGAATCATAGATTGGAGAAAGCCACAAAGCATTGATGCCTAAATCTTTTAAATAATCCAGTTTTTCAATAATTCCACGTAAATCACCAATACCATCATCATTGGTATCATAAAAGCTTCTTGGATAAATCTGATAAAAGACAGCCTCTTTCCACCATGCAGGTGTAATATCTCCATGTTTTGGTTTGACTTCATCTTCTTCCATATTGACTAAATGTAAAAGAGCATCAAAGAAATCTGGACCTAACTGTTTCTTAGTAAGAGTTGCAAGTGTCTTCAATTTTAATGAAGATACTACTGGATTTGTGATGAATGCTTCACTTAGGTTAAGCTGAAGCAGAACTTTGTAGAGTGCATCATGTCCTACTGCAGTTTTATACAGATCACCTACACGAGAGTCTAACGATAACTTTTTCATGGGATTCACCTCTATTCAAAGTGTACCAGAGGAGTTCATTGAAATCAATCTAAGACTAGAAGTCAATTCAAAGTTACGATATAATAAGACCACTGAAATGAGGGATATTATGGAAGAACTGATTCGATATTATAATAAATTTAATGAAGAAAAAAGACTGGATTCACGACATGGGACAGTTGAATTTACAGTGTCTATGCATGTGATTCATAAATATTTGAGTCAGATGGAACATCCTAAGATTTTAGATATTGGTGCAGGGACAGGGAAATATTCAGTAGCTTTGGCTAATGAAGGCTATGATGTGACTGCAGTAGAACTTGTTAAGTCCAATCTAGGTACATTAAAGGCTAAGAAAAGTACTGTAAAAGCTTATCAGGGAAACGCACTGGATTTAAAGAGATTTAAAGATGACAGTTTTGATCTGACACTGTTGTTTGGGCCAATGTATCATCTGTTTACAGAAGAAGATTTAGTGAAGGCACTTTCTGAAGCAAAGCGTGTTACAAAAGATACTGGAGCTATTTTAGTTGCTTATGTGATGAATGACTACAGTATTATCATGTATGGCTTTGAAGAAGGACATATTAAAGAGATTGTGGAAAATGGAAAGGTAGATGAAAGTTTCCATACACACAGTACTATTGAAGATTTATATCATTATGTACGTATTGAAGACATCAATGCATTGAATCAGAAAGCAGGACTTGAACGTGTGAAAATGTACGCAGTAGATGGTGCTGCCAACTACATGCGTCCGACACTTAAGAAAATGGATGAGGAAACGTTTGAACTGTTTTTGAAATATCAGCTTTCTATCTGTGAAAGAGAAGATCTGATGGGTGCATCTTCTCATGTAGTGGATGTTGTAAAGCCAATCAAATCATAAGACAAGCCAAGCTGATGCTTGGCTTTTGTGATACTGATCTTATTAGACCGTTTCTAGTGTTTTGATTCCCCATATAAAATAAATGATATGAAAAATCCAGACAATCAATAATATTATTCTTCCTACTGGTACATTTTTCATCATGACAAAGCCAAATGCCATTGTGAGTGTGATGATACTCATGACACGAAGTTTGGCTTTTTTACTCATGCCTTTTCCTTGAACGAAGCTTTCTAGATTCTCTTTGTATAGCTTTGTGCTGATGAACCATGAGTGAAGCTGATCAGAACTTTTTGCAAAGCAGATGCTTGCAAGTAATAAAAATGGAAAGGCTGGAAGCAAGGGAACTGCAGCTCCTATGGCACCAATTGCTAGCGAAATAAATCCACAGAGGAGAAATACTAATTTTGTCATTTTGTTTTTCCTTTCAGTTTTTGTGTGATTGTGATGAATCCGTGTTTTAAAACTAAAATAGGATGTGAAAAGATGAGTCTTGGTCCAGAATAGCGCATAACTTCTTTGATTTTCTGACGATATTCAGCTTTGTAACAATGAACTTTGCAGGTTGAACAGAATGTTTTGGTTTCAATAAAAGGACATAAAGATGTTCTTTGAATCGCATATTGTTTTAAGTCATCACAATTTTCATGATGAGTTTTGGCATATAAATCAATCATTTCTGAGATGATTTGAATTTCATGAGCTCTTTTTTTCTCTAGATTCATTAGCTTGCCCTCCCTTGTTTTATTTGAAAGATTGTGTCAGCGATTTTAAGAGTCTGTGGACGATGAGATACCAGAACAATGGTTTTCTCTTCCTGATGCTTTCTTATCGCTTTTAGAATCATAGCTTCATTCAATGAGTCCAGATTGCTGGTAGGTTCATCCAATAAAATCAAATCAGATTGTTTTAAAAAGATTCGTGCTAAGCCTATGCGTTGTTTTTCACCAGCAGATAATGAGTTTCCTAGTTCTGCCGCTTTGGTTTGATATCCTTGTGGAAGAGAAAGAATGAAGTCATGGATGGATGCTTTTTTACATGCTTCTTCCAGTTCTTCGAAAGAAGCATCTGGTTTGGCAATGCGAAGGTTTTCTTCAATGGTATCATGAAACATCCATGTGTCTTGAATCATGAAGCTTTCCATGTCAGTTAATGCATGAGAGTCAATCGTATTAATAGAGTGAAAGGAAATCTGGATTTCTCCCTGATTTGTTTCCCAAAATCTCATCAATAGGCGCAAGAGAGTTGATTTTCCACTCCCGCTTTTTCCTGAGATTCCCAGGATTTTCCCTTTTGGAATGTTTATGCTGATATCATCCAGTACTTTTTCATCTTGATAACTGAAACTAACATGAGAGATATTCGCTCCTTCAAATACAGGCTTTATATCAGAAACTACTGTTTCTGTTACACAGGGTTCATCCAAAAGATTTAGAATTCTATGACCTGCAGCAAAGGTGTTTTGTAATGTACTTCCAAGTGCTGCTAAAGCAGCGGTAGGTCCATACGAGCTTGAAAGCATCACAAAGGCGAGTACTGCTTCACGATATGAAATCATCTGATTTTGAGCAAGAATCATTGCTAAAACAAACAGGATTGCATTTCCACTTAGCATGATACCTTGTGAAAAAGCATTATTTTGAGCTAGTAGATCTTTTTGACGTTTTTCATAAAGATTTAAACGTGTACTTTTTTCTTGGAGTTTTCTTTTGATTTGTTCATTTTGATGATACTGCATCAAATCATCCATGCCGCGCAGCGTTTCAAGGACAAAACTAGAAAGATCTCCTGAAGCATTTCTCATTTGGATGCCTGCATCTTGATTGCGTTTTGAAATCACAATAGGAAGTACAATACCATTAAGAACATAGACAAGCAGTGCACATAAAGCAAGCATAGGATGAATCATAGTAAATAAAGTACACATGATAATCACTTGAAGAAATGCAATTGCAATAGGTGAAATGGTGTGGGCATAGAATACTTCTAGAAGTTCGATATCACTTGTGATCATTGAAATGAGATTTCCTTTGTCTTTTCCTTCCAGTTTAGCAGGTGCTAATTGACGTAACTTGCCAAACACTTTATCTCGTAAAATAGCAAGTAAACGAAAGGCAATGTCATGGTTGCAGGCTTGTTCAATGTAACGCAAAGGTCCACGAGCCAGTGCACATAAAATCATAAGGAACAAAGTGAAATGAACTGAAAATGGAGTTAGTTTTAACAAAACAGAGGAACCTAAGATAGAAATCATTGAAGCTGCAAGATGTCCTGAAAGTCCAAGCAGTATTGCAGTAATCATTTTTTTTGTCAGTGGTTTGACAAGGACAATCAAACGCATGCAGATAGAAAATGGTGAGTATTTCATAGAGATACCTCCTTGTCAAAGTGTTCAATTTCATTTTGAGTGTGTGCCATTTGTGCAAATAGTCCATTGTGTGTGATAAGCTGGTGATAAGTACCTTCTTCAACAAGATGACCTTGATCAAGAACAATGATGTTGTCTGCAGTTTTTAAATTCGCTAAGCGATGAGAAATCATAATAATGGTTTTTGTCTTTCTTAAATGTTCAATTTCATGAAGAATGGCTTCTTCACTGTCTGCATCAATTGCACTGGTTGCTTCATCAAAGAGATAAATTGGTGAATCATGCAGAATTGCACGAGCAAGTGAGATGCGCTGTTTTTGTCCGTTGGAAAGATTGGAACCAGATTCTAGAATAGGAGTATCAAGCCCCTGCATAGAAAGAAAGAATTCAGCAAGCTGACATTTTTTTAATGCTTCCCATAGTTCATCATCATTTGCTTCAGGATTTCCCATTCTTAAGTTATCACGCAAAGAGCCTTTAAAAAGGGAAGGTTGAGAACTAATCTTTGTGATGAATTGTTTACGGGTATCAAAACTGAAATCATGAATAGGCTGATGACTAATCAGAATCTCATTGTTTATTGACAGTACATCACCGCATAATAGTTTTGCCAGAGTACTTTTTCCAGAGCCTGAAGGACCTGCAATTCCAAGGAAGCTTCCTTGTGGAATATTGAAAGAGACACAGTGAAGAGCTTCCTTACCATCGCTATAACTAAAACTTAAATTGTTGATGTCTAAATTAAATGATTTTAAAGAAACAGTACATGTTCCTGATGGAGCAGGTTTTTGATCAATCAAAGAGAACATTCGATCACTTGCTGCCATTCCATTCATTGCGATGTGGAAATAACTTCCTAAAAGACGCATCGGAAGAAAGAACTCTGCAGACAGTAAGACAATCAGCAGTGTTGCCCACAAATCAGCACTTTCGTAAAGAAAACTGTATACTGCAAAATAGATACCAAGGGCAGTTCCTCCATAAGCGACTGCATCCATGATTGATATGGAATTGAGTTGCATCGTCAGTACTTTCATCGTGATGATGCGGAAATCTTCAGCTGCTTGATTCATTCGTTCATGCTGTCTTTGATCACTATCAAAAACTTTTAAGGTCGTCAAACCTTGAAGATTTTCCAGAAAAATATCAGAAAGTGCAGTATATTTTCCCCAATATTTGCTTAAAAGTTTTTTTGCAAATTTCTGAACCAGAATAATAGAAACTGGAATTAGTGGAACACATACAAACAGTACGATAGCTGCCTTAAAATGAACTTTAAAAAGTACTAGAAATAAAGTGACAGGAGAAACAATGGCATAAAACAGCTGTGGAAGATACTGTGCAAAGTAAGTTTCAAGCTGATCAACGCCTTCAGTACAAAGCTGTACAACTTCTGAGGTCAAATGGTGTGTAGAATAGGAAGAATTCAAATCCATCAAATGGTTCATGAGTCTTTCTCTTAATGTGGTTTTTACTTGACGTGAAATTTGTCCAGATACTTTTGAGGCAAGATAGCTCATCAGCATACGTCCCAGCATAAAAATGCTCGCAAACAATACAAACATCAAAGAAAGATTCACAAGTCCGAGAATGACATGCTGAGCTGCAAGTGCTAGAAAAAACGAGAAACCTATAGTACATAGAAGTCCTAGCCATTGAAAGATAACATTTTTTTTCAGTTCTTTTCTGATTTCAGGAACTGAGCTAATCAATCGTTTATTGATCATCATAAAAGTGTCCTCCTTTAAAAAGTTAGTTTTAACTAACAAGATAATCAAAAGATAATGGAGGTAAGTTACCCTCCACTAACTTTGGAATTTATCATAATCTTCCTATGTTGTCAATTGATACGAATGACAACTCATGAAATTTTTTTTGAAACTTTTGGAAATGGTGTATAATAATGATGTTTAAAAAGGAGATGATCGTATGACAAAGACAGATGTATTTTCTGGATTTCTGGGTGCAGGAAAAACAACACTCATTCAGAAACTGATTCAAGATGTATATAAACATGAAAAAACAGTAATTATTGAAAATGAATTTGGTGAAATAGGGATTGATGGAGGATTTCTTGAAGCCGCAGGGATTGAAGTAAGAGAAATCAATTCAGGATGTATCTGCTGCAGTTTGCAGGGGGATTTTGAAGAAGCTTTAAAAAAGGTCGTTGATACTTATCACCCAGATCGAATTGTGATTGAACCATCAGGGGTTGGTAAATTAAGCGATGTACTTAAAGCTATTGAAAAAGTAGAAGAATTGAAAGTCAACAGTGCTTGCACAGTTGTAGATGCAGCACGTGCAAAAGTATATTCTAGAAACTTTGGTGAGTTCTTTAATGATCAGATTGCTTCTGCAGGATGTGTAGTATTAAGCAGAACACAGCTGGTCTCTGATGAAAAGCTTCATCAGGCAGTAGAAATTGTTAAAACAATTAATCCTAAAGCACGTATTGTCACTACACCTTGGGATGAATTAACAGGCAAAACTATTCTTAAGGCAATGGAAGGTGCAGTTTCACTGCTGGATGAGCACCATCATCATGAGCATCATCACGAACACGATGAAGACTGTGAGTGTCATGAGCATCATCACGAACACGATGAACACTGTGAGTGTCATGGACATCATCATGAACATGATGAACATTGTGAGTGTCACGAACATCATCACGAACATGATGAGCATTGTGAGTGTCATGAACATCATCACGAACATGATGAACACTGTGAATGTCATGAACATCATCATGAACATGATGAACATTGTGAATGTGGCTGTCATGATCATCATCACCACCATCATGCAGATGAGGTGTTTACAAGCGTTGGCTTTGAGACAATTCGCAAGTTTAGTAAAGAAGAACTTCAGCAGATTTTATCAAAGCTGGATGAACATATTTTGCGTGCGAAAGGGATTGTTCAGAATGTTGATGGAGGCTGGCTGTTCTTTGATTATGTGCCAGGGGATAGTGATATCAGAGAGGGCAGTGCAAGTTATACAGGTTTGATTACAGTGATTGGCTCAAAAGTTGATGAAGCTGAAATCAAGGCACTGTTTGGTTTGTAAGATGAGAAATGAACCGATTTTGATTTATGGTTTTACTGGATTTCTAGATTCAGGGAAAACGACATTTATTAAAGATACACTAGAAGATCCTGATTTTATGGCGGATGGACTTTCAACCTTGATTTTAATGATTGAAGAGGGGGAAGAAGAGCTGAGTGATGATTTTCTTGAAGAGCACAATGCAGCAATGGAGGTCTTCCATTCAGTCACTGAACTGACAAATCAGAAGATTCAGGAACTTGTTGATTATTATCATCCAGGACAGATCATCATTGAATTTAATGGGATGGAACCTATCACTGAGTTTGTGACACGTGATCTTCCAGAGTGTGTTGCCTTTGCACAGGTGCTGACGACCATTGATGCGACAACATTTGGTTTGTATGTAGCGAATATGCGTTCTTTAGTCTATGAACAGTGTCGCTTTTCAGATTTAGTAGTGTTTAATCGATGTGATGAAAACAGCAGAAAATCATTTTTAAGAGGCAATGTGAAGGCAATCAATACACAGGCACAGATTGTATATGAGGATATCTATGGGAATGTGAATCAGCTGATGGAAGATGATTTGCCATTTGATTTGAATGCTGAAGTCATTGATATTAAAGATGAAGACTATGGATTGTGGTATATGGACTGCGCTGAAAATCCAAGAAAGTATGATGAAAAGAAGATACGTATCAAAGGGATGTACTGTGAAGAAATCAAACATCTGCAGCAGACCATTGTGCTTGGAAGACAGGCGATGGTGTGCTGTGAAGATGACACAAGTATGATTGCTTTGACAGTGACTGGAATTCGCAAAAGTGAAGTGAAGATTGGTGACTGGCTGACTGTTGAAGGAACGCTGCGTTATCTTCAAGATGGAGATCAGGAAACAGTTGTTTTGTATGCGACGGGATTATGGCGTGCAGAAGCACCGCTGGATCCATACGTATCATTTAGTTAAGAAGTCTGCAGAAATGCAGACTTTTAATATAACAACTTTTACAATGTTGACAACAATTTTCCCAATCTCTGTCAGATGAAGAATCAGTTATAATTAAAATAGTTATTTACGTGAAAGAAGAGGGAATAAACGTATGGAAATGACACTTAGATGGTATGGCACTGGGCATGACACAGTGACACTGAAACAGATCCGCCAGATTCCTGGAGTAACAGGAGTCATCACAACATTGTATGATACAAAACCAGGAGAAGTGTGGAGCAGAGAAGCAATCCGCGCACTGAAAGAAGAAGTAGAAGCAGCAGGGTTGAATCTGAGCGGTATTGAAAGTGTCAACGTACACGATGCGATCAAAACAGGGGCACCAGAAAGAGAACAGTATATCGCAAACTATATCGAAACACTGGAAAACCTGGGAAAAGAAGATATCCACATGGTATGTTACAACTTCATGCCAGTGTTTGACTGGACAAGAACAGAACTGGCAAGAGAAAGAGCAGATGGATCAACAGTATTGGCATATACACAGGAAGCAGTGGATGCATTGGATCCAGAAAAGATGTTCGAATCGATTTCATCAGATATGAATGGAACAGTGATGCCAGGATGGGAACCAGACAGAATGGCAAGAGTAAAAGAACTGTTTGAAATGTACAAAGATATCGATGATGAAAAGCTGTTTGAAAATTTGGTATATTTCTTGGAAAAGATCATGCCAGTGTGCGACAAGTATGATATCAACATGGCAATCCATCCAGATGATCCAGCATGGAGCGTATTTGGACTTCCAAGAATCATCATCAACAAGGAAAACATTTGCCGATTGATGAAAGCAGTAGACAACAAGCACAATGGAGTAACATTCTGTTCAGGATCATATGGAACAAATCTGAACAATGATCTGCCAGAAATGATCAGAGCACTGGAAGGAAGAATTCATTTTGCACATGTAAGAAACTTGTAT
>JAFULN010000021.1 GCA_017473335.1 Erysipelotrichaceae bacterium | reverse complement strand
TGAGGTCGTTGGTTCAAGTCCATTCAGGCCCACCATCGAATTGAATATACAAATGGGGTATTAGCTCAGCTGGGAGAGCGCCTGCTTTGCACGCAGGAGGTCAGCGGTTCGATCCCGCTATGCTCCACCATTTAATCAATTAATCTTCGAGAAATCGAAGATTTTTTATTTATATTCTCTAATGTTATGTAATTTAAGTGGAAAACAAGTCTTTGTTTTTCATCTAAACTTAATATACAAGGATGGTGAAATAATGACAAAAAAGAATAGTCTCTTTAATGCAGATTTACTTCATGGCCCAATTTTTCGATCTTTGATGTTATTTTCAATTCCACTTTTGATTTCTAGTGTTTTCCAACGTTTATACGCTACAGTTGACACAATGATTGTGGGACGAGTACTAGGCGATCATTCATTAGCTGCTATTGGATCAACTGCTTCAATCTACGAACTATTGGTGGGATTTGCAATAGGTATTGGGAATGGACTTGCCATCGTGACTGCAAGAAGTTATGGGTCAGGAGATGAGAAACTAATAAAGAAATCTGTTGCAAGTTCAATTGTGATTGGTGTGGCTTGTTCTATCATCATCACTATTGTTGGAAGTGTTATCCTTATTCCACTAATGAAATTATTAGATACTCCGGTAGATATTCTTCAGGAAGCATACAGCTATATAGCAGTTGTTGTATTGTTTACTGTTGTAATGTTTGCATATAATCTGGCTGCAGGGTTATTAAGAGCGGTTGGGAACAGTGTGATGCCATTAGTATTTCTGATTATTTCATCTACACTCAATATTTGGCTGGATTATGTTTGCATTGTTGATTTTCATATGGGAATTGCTGGTGCAGCATATGCTACGGTTTTTTCTCAATTTGTTTCCGCAATCCTTTGTTTTGTGTATATTGTAAAAAAATGTAGGATTCTTATTCCATCCAAAGAACATTTTATACTCGAAAAAGAATTAACAATGGAAATGCTTGGTCAGGGATTATCAATGGGATTTATGGGAAGTATTGTGGCATTGGGGTCCGTGATATTACAAAAAGGCATCAATAATCTTGGAACACTAGTGATTGCTGGTCATACAGCGGCAAGAAAATTATTTGGATTTTTCAATATGCCATATATGGCTCTTGCTACATCAATGTCAACGTTTGTTTCTCAAAATAAAGGTGCAAACCAGAAAGAACGTATTTTGCAGGCAATGAGAATATGTTATGTATTTGATTTGGTAGTTACTGGGGTGATTACGGTTGTATTGATGCTGTATTCACGTGAACTAATCGCATTTTTATCCGGCTCTACTGAGGAAGTTGTGTTAAGTAATGGATCTTTGTTCTTAAGAATTGTAGGTCCTTTCTATGCTGTGCTTGGCGTATTGCTTCAAACCAGACACTCTCTGCAGGGAATTGGAGCAAAATCATTGCCTTTGATTTCAAGTATTATTGAGCTGATTGGAAAAATTCTATTTGTCATTTTCTTGATTCCATCTTTCGGATACATTGCGGTTGCATTGTGTGAACCAGTGATTTGGATTTTTATGACAATCCAGCTTGTTCATGCGTTCTACACACATCCATATATTACCGGTAAACAGAAAAAACAACGCGGTATTTAATAATAATCTCTAAAAGCTTATATGTTGAAAAGAGTTTAGAAAGAAAAGGGGATATATGAAACAGATTAAAGCAGTTATATGTGATATTGATGGAACAATTCGACAAAAAGGGAATTTGACATTATCTGAAGCAACAAAAGATGTCCTGTCCAGATTGCATAAGCAAGGTGTTCTTTTAGGATTAGCCAGTGGAAGAAGTATTGAAAGAGAATTAATTTACTGTGCTGAAAAATGGGGGATGGATTTTCAATTTGACTTGCTTATTGGCGAAAATGGTGCAGAGTATTATGATCTGACTGAAGATAAAATTAGAGGGTTGTTTGTTCTGAAAAGAGAGTGGATTAAAGAAATCATTGAAATGATGAGTCAGTTCAATTTGAATCCTTCGATTTATTCTCATCAAGATAAACTGGTCATGTTTGCAGATACATCAACTCTTTCTATGAACCCTACGGTCTCTGTATATAAAATCATTGAAGATATCAGTGAATTTTGGGCTCAAGAAGCAAAGAAAGTCATGTATAAGGTGAAAACTGAACAATTTGATGCTGTTAAAAAATATATAGAAGATCATCCTAATAAGAACTATAAAGGAATTGTAACCAATATTGCACCGACTTTTGCTACAATTGAGTTTGTTGAAACACATGTGAATAAAGCTGTACCTATTGTGGAGTATTGCCATCGACATCAATATGATATTGAAGAAGTAATGGCTTTTGGAGATACAACAAATGATAATGAAATGCTGCAGGCATGTGGTGTTGGCGTTTGCTTACTTGATGGAACTGACGATACAAAAGCGGTTGCTGATGCAATTACTGAGTTTTCAAATGAAGAAGATGGTTTTGCAAAATATGTGATTCATCATGTTTTAGAACCAAGAGGATGGTAATTGTTTTAAAAAACTTCTTTTCATTAGGAAAAAAGAATAAAATGTTTACTTCTCAAAGTGTTAAAATATTATCAGAGGTATTGAATATGACACCATTAATGATTATTTTCATCATATTACTTGCAGGAATGATTGGTTTTTCTATTTATGAACGATTTGCAAAAGATAAATTGATGAGTCAGTTGACAGAATTTATGATGACTGGACAATTTGATAAGTTTGATAAAAAGTTCAATTCGATCAGTGCAAAACTAATGATTCGACCTTTTAATCGTGACTTCATGTTTCTTACGCGATCTATTATCAAGAATGATTCTGATGATGTTGAGAAAGCATTTCAACGCTTTGAAAAAGTGAATCTGAACACAAAACAGAAAGAGGCAGTCTATTCGAGAGGGTTTTATTATTATCTTGCAGTAAATAACGTTAAAAAGGCAGATGAGTTTTACAAGCTTATGAAAGAAAATGATAAAGAAAGTATTAGTTCTGACATGAAGCGCTTATATGATGTTTATGTACTTTGTGGTACAAGGTATTTAAAAGAAACACTTGATGAGCTTCGCACTGCTCCCGAAAATGAAAAAGCAGGTTTGGAGACACTGATATCAAAAATGTATGAGAATACTGGTGATGATGCAAAAGCGAAAGAATATGCTGAACAAGCCAAACAAAGATATGAAAGTTTATAACAATAAGAACACCCTCATGGGGTGTTCTTATTGTTTAGAGGAGATTTTCTTAATAATATTTGGATTAATAAGCAGCTCATTGCAAATATTTCTAAGCACTAGTAAGCTGTCTAATGAAAAATCAGAATAAATCGAGAAGAAAATAAGGGTCGAGTATTTTGATTTTGGGTTTTCGTTAAAGTAAATGGAAAGGATATTTTTGTGGTTTCCATTTCTTCCTTTATATAAATATGGAATTACCAGTAGCTTGTTGTCGCTGTAATAATTGATTGGTCTTCCTAATTTACGAATTTCACGAATAGGTATATTTCCAAAACCATCCAAATCATTATCAAGCTGTGTTAAGAAATCAACAGTATTGGTAATAGAACGGTTTGGGTTTACATAAATGTAATCAAATAAACGTTCAATATATGCAGGTGAAATGTTACGACAATGAGCAATTTTATAATATTCATTTAAAAATGAACAATTCTCATCAATTGGAGCACAAATATGATAAACTTTGTATTTTCCTTGAATTGAAGTAATTGCACGGTAGTCAGTAAGAATGAGATTATAGGAAGACAAATCTTTAACGTTTGCTTCATATAAAGTCATTTGATTGATTGACGTTGGGCGTGGTTCAAGATGCTTATCCAGCCATGTATATACATGTTCATTATAACGTTTGCCATCTTTTAATATCAGTAAAATGGAACATTTTCGAGCAGTTAATTCGACTGAATATAAAAGATTGTGGCAGAATGAACAGATATAATCAGCAAATTTATGTTCAAGTCGTTCCCCAAAATAGTTTGTGATTTGGGCGGCAATCAATCGAGCCAGATAACGAGACATGGCATTAGGGGTTTGGAGGTTATTGAGCTCAATAGCTGATAAACTCTTTGTATAGAAGTTGAAATAACGCAAGAAGTAAATGCGATAAGAAAGATGTGTAAGTTGATCTTTGAATCCGTCAATATGGCACAACTCCGGAGATAGGGATTTTAAATATGTATTAAGATAGAAGTATAAATTGTTGATTTCTCTGTAAAAAAACTCACCATATCGATTTGGAGTTAGGGAAATGTAACTGTCATTGAATGTAAGGATGAGTGAAGTGATTGCAGCGATTTCGTTATCATCTGATTTAATTTCCAGGTTTAATTCGTTCACTATTTCTTCAGCGAGTGCCCATTCTTTAAGAGGACGAATCATTTCTTTTTTCTTTTCATCGAATTCAAGTTTGTAATAACGTTTGAAACGATATTCAGAATAAGCGACATAGGCTAAAAAAACATTGTGCTTATTATCTCCAAGGACTAATCCGTGTTTTTCGAATAGTTCAATGATTCGTATTGCCTTCAACGAGCTGTTTTTGAGGAAATGAAAATCTTCACCATAAATCAAGTCGAAATCATACTGAAATATGTTGTTGCCTAGATTAAATGCGGTAAATAGACGTATATTTGCTTCTTTTCCAACTTTTGATATTCCCTGTTTTCTGCCGACGTGAAGCTCAATGTCTGAACGATTAAACACTGCTTCAAACCAGTCCATATAGGAATAAACAGTCGATTTTGAAAGATAAAAGAGCTGGCAGATTTCCTCGATTGTTACTGGCTCATTTTTGTTCATGAGATAGAGCATGATATTAGCCTGGAGTAAAGCGTTTTTATCGCCAGTGATATAGTTTTTTGAAAAATAAATATCGAGATTTTGTTTTAGAATTAACGTCTTTTCTGGATCAATGATATTGACATAAAAACCGTTTCCGCTTTTAGAAATGATCTCAAATCCATTTTTTAAACAGAATTCACTAATGTTAGAAATTGAAACCTGTATTGTTTTATTTGATAAGCTGAGTTCTGAGGCCAGACGATTACTGGTTAAAGGTTTTTTTTCAGTGCTGTTCAGTAACAGATAGATAATATAGTACTGTTTTACGTCAAAAATATACATAATTAACCTCCTCATCTTATGATATTTTAGTGGATGTTAATTCAATTATAAACTAGATTATTTCTTTTAGTATAGGTTATTTTTTTGGAAAATGGAGGAACTAAAGAAAAATGAAAAAATAATAAGCTCTATTCTTTTGGTTTAATTAAATTAAGGAAGAAACACTATTTTTGTGTTATCCAAATGAAAGAAAGGAGTAGGGTTAAACCCAAATATGAGAAAAGACTACAATATTATCAAAGACAAATTCAACACTTTCATCCATTCGTGGAAGACAAAGGAAACTGAAGACTTAGAAAATTTAGTGATTACTGATATTCATGCATTTTTAAGTACAGTAAACAATAAAGAAGGAGAACAGCATACTATTTTCGGTATTCGAGATTTTATCAAGGAAATACCAGATACTGATTGCTTAGAATATGACATCTGTCATTTTGTATGCCGTTTAAATGATAAGAAAGCTCATCAGTCTGCAGAAGTAGCATTTGTTGCTTCAAATCAAAATGGTGATCGTTTTGTGTTCGTTGCTACATTCTGCAATGTTTGGGTAAAAGTAGCTGAAACATGGAAGCTGGCAGAAATCAGAATGGATGTCAAAGACTATGAAACACCATTGAGAGATTATTTCGCTGAAAAGTGGTATTTTGAAGAACCACTTGCAAACTTGACAGCAAGTGTTCATTTGCCTTGTATTTTCCCTGACTTAGATACACCATATTTCCGAATTCCAGAAATGGAGGATATTCTGACAGAAGAGGAAAAAATCAAAGAATGCTTTGCAAAGTTCTGCTATGGCATTGACTGGATTATTTTTAAATACTGTAAGGAAAGTATGCATGATAATTTTGAAAATGATGAGAAGCATCATTTTATTGCAGCAACCAAGTTTGCTCGTCAAAGATTCCGTTACTGGTGTTCACCTTACTCACTGGAGATTACTGAACTGACTGAAGATAAGGCTTCTGCTAAAGCAACAAGTCTTGTTCCTGATTGCAAAATTAATCGAGTTGATTTCGTAAAAGAAAACGGCAAATGGCAAATCATTCGATACAGTGAAGGAGCGTAATTATGCCTAGAAAAAGTTATGATGAAATCAAGACAAAGTTTGCTCAGTTTGTAGAAACATGGAAAACAAAAAATGCTGAGGCATTGAATAATTTAGCTACCGAAGAAGTTGCATGCCGTATCTCTTCTTCTCCAGGGTCGAATGATTCATTGGATAAACTAGCTGGTTTGAAAGAATTTGTTGCTACTTATCCAAAGACTGATGAGTTGCAGCTGGCTATCTATTCCTATGCATGTAATTTTAATGAAACCGAGGCACAACAAATTGCTCACGTTGTGTGTGAATCGCTGAATTACGTTGAAGGCAAAGAAGAACTGGATGCATTTTACTATGGCATTAACTGTGCAAACCATTGGGTAAAAACTGATTCAGGCTGGAAAATGGATGAAGTTCATATGGATGTTTATCCATTCTATTGGACGGTTGATTCTATTTATGATTATTTCAAAGAAACTTGGTACCTTGGTTCAAAATTGGCAATTCCACAAGAAGATGGCAGATTACCTGCGGTTGAAGGTGAATTTGATTTGCCATGGGATCGAGTTCCAGATGGCATTGATGTTTTGACAGAAGAAGAAAAGCTGAAAGAATGTTATGCAAAACTGTTCTTTTCAGCGGATTACATGGTGTCAGAAAACCGCATTATAACTCGTTCAAAACATATGGGAATGAACACTTCTCGATATGGTGAATATGATGGCATTCGTTCTATGGTAGGAAGTGTTCGCTATAAGCGTCAGAAAGATAGATATTGGGCACATCCTTTCCGTTTTGGAAAGAATTTATATATGAACGAAGAGAAAACATATGCAATTTGTGATGTATACCGTGTGTTTGGCTGGAAACAGCGTAACCATGAATATGTATGGACTCGTGAAAATGTTGGGATTGAACATATGTGCATGGGTGGATGGCAGGAATTTGTCAAGGAAGATGGTGTTTGGCGAGTTGCTGCAGGAAATTCAAAGCTGGGGATTTACGAAGTTGGTCCATACAGTGAAACATATTATGGTGATATGATCTAAGGAGGAATTGAAGATGGCAAGAGCAGATTATGATGTAATTAAAGACAGATTTGAACGATATATTAAAACTTGGAATACACGTGATAAGGCAGAAATCAAAGCGATTGTTGATCCATTCATCTTCTTTAGTACTAGCACATCTATTCGTATGGCAAATGGGGCGCAGGATAGCATTTTTGGTGTATATGACTTCTTGAATGATTTCCCTGTCTGTGATGTGCTGCATACCAAAATATATAATTATGTATGTCGCATTGATGAAAAGGGTGCATATGGATATGCAGATGTTGTGTGTACTGCGTTCACAATAGAAAAGACAATTAAGTATCTTGAATTTACTGCTCACGTAGCTACTCGCTGGTCTAAGAAGAGTGGTGAATGGATGATGACGTCTCTTCGTCAAGAAGTAGTCGCAGAACGTGGAAATCTTAAAGAAGAATTTGAGAAATATTGGCATTTTGAAAATGAAGTAGGCGGAAGAATTCAAATCGTACGCGGAGAAGCAGATTCACCATGGTTAAATGTTCCAAATGCTGAAGATGTTTTGACTGAAGAAGAAAAAGTAAAAGATGCAATCTATAAGAATCGATTTGGAGAGGAACTGAATAATTTCACACATTGTTATGAAACATATTCTGACAATTATGGTTCTTATACAATTTTCGGCGCAGACGGTTATGGGAAAAAAGAACTTGTTACTGAAAAGAAAGCATCTAGAGCTGCAACAAGATACTTTTTAAATCCTGTAAAAATCAAAAAGATTGAAATTGATGGTGATCGTGCATACGTTGATTTGGATCAAGTTCGTGGAGTACATCAGGATACAGGTGGAAATGCATCTACTGATGGAAATATTAATGTTGCTGATCGTGTTAAAAACTCAAAGAAAAACACTCGTGGTTATGAATACAATGAAGAGAATATGCATGTAGAGCATACTTGTGCACGAGGCAACTTTGAATTGGTTAAAGAAAATGGAGAATGGAAAGTAGCATACCATAAGGTGTACCATGGAATCTATGAAATTGGAGGATATGGTGAGTCTTTGTACGGTGATGAATGTTAATCAGATGGGAGGAAGCCCATGCCTAGAAGAGATTATGATGAAATAAAGAAGAAATTTGCAGAATTTGTTGAAACATGGAAAACAAAAGATGCAAATAAGCTAAATGATTTAGCTTTAGATGATGTATCGTGCCGTATTTCATCTGCACCTGACTCAAACGATTCATTGGATCAATTGACGGGATTAAAACAATTTGTCTTAACATATCCAAAGACGGACGTGTTGCAACTTTCAATTTACACTTATGCATGCTGTTTTAATGAAACAGATGCTCAACAGATTGCCCATGTTATTTGCGAATCTTTGAATTATGTAGATGGTAAAGAGGAGCTAGATTGTTTCTATTACAGTATTAATTGTGCTAATCACTGGAAAAAAACTGCTGCAGGATGGAAAATGAGCGAAGTACATATGGATGTCTATCCATTTTACTGGACTGTAGATTCCATTTATGACTATTTTAAACAAACCTGGTATCTTGGATCAAAGCTTGCAATCCCACAGGAAGATGGGCGTCTTCCAGCGGTAGAAGGAGAATTTGACTTACCGTGGGATCGTATTGAGAATCCTATTGATGTTTTAAGCGAAGAAGAGAAAATCAGAGAATGTTCTGCAAAATTATTCTTTTCTGCAGATTATTTGATGAATGAAAATCGTATTACTACCAGATCGCATCATCTTGGCAGAAACACAACACGTTATGGCATTGATGATGGACTCAGATCAACAGTAGGAAGTCTACGATATAAACGTCAAAAGGATAGATACTGGTGCCATCCTGTTAAACTTGCAGATATCCAAATCAATGAAACAAAGGATCGAGCGATTGCAAAATCTATTCGTATTTTCGGCTGGAAGCAGCGAAATCATGAATATGTATGGACTCGTGAAAATGTGAATATTGAGCATTCCTGCACTTGGGGGACAAATGAGTTTGTCAAAGAAGAAGGTGTCTGGAAAGTGGCAGAAGGTACAGGAAAATTAGGTCTTTATGAATTAGGACCATATTCAGAAGATTATTACGGAGATAAATAAAAGAAAGCCTCAGATTGCTGATAATCAGACAATATCTGAGGCTTTTAATAACTGTTAAAATGTATTACTTTCTGATTTGAAGAAGTTTTTCAGCAAAGTGAACACCATCAATATAGGCATTTTGCAAATCATTTTCCCAATGGAGATTATGATACGCCAGTTTATCTTCTGGTTTTGAATGACTACTTGGCTTATATAGATGTTCGTTATTTCGCTGGAAAGTATAATATGCACATGTCATATTCAACTTTGTTTTAAAGTTGTGCTCTAATGCTTTATGGGTGGTGGATAAACTAGGTAAGAATACTGAATCAAATTTGTCTTTTTTTGCATTCATAGTGTAAATTGCATGAATCGGTATTTCTTTAATGACAGGACCAGGGTACATCAAACGTTCAAAAAAGGCTTTAAGTTCAGCAGAAGCGTCACTGAAATAGATTGGAGAGGCAAAGACAAAGCCATCGCAATGACGAAGCTCATGAAGTAATTCATAGATATCATCTTTAATGGCACATCTTGGTTCTGAAAGTGACAGTAATTTACAGCCAAAACAGCTACGGCATCCTTTATAGTTTAGATCATAAAGAAAAACTTCTTGATAATCAGCGTCAGGAATGAGTGAAAGAACTCCTTTTTTGAAAGAATCCAACATTTGGGCGTCGTTCCACCCTTTTCTAGGACTGCCATTGATTGCGTATATTTTCATAATGTGTCTCCTTTCAATAAATGATGAATTGCATTGGCTAGACCATGTTTTTCAATATCATCGGTGATATACTTCGCGGAGGCTTTGACATCATCTTCTGCATTCCCCATGGCAACGGATATACCTGCTGCTTCAAACATAGGAATATCATTTTCACCATCGCCAAAAACTGCAGTTTCTTCTTTTTTAATGTCAAGCAGCTGTCTAAGTTTATTGAGGGCGAGTCCTTTGTTGGCCTCAATACTTCCGAAATCGTAGTAGTCATCAAAAACGGAAGTGAAAGAGATATTTGGGAACTCTTTTTTCATCAGGTTCATTGTTTTGTCGGCGGTTTTCACTACACCCATGACAGGCAATTCGTCAATGAACAGATTGTCTTCTGTAGGGGGTTCTTTTTTTAGAACAGGTGTCAGAACACCGCTTTTGAAAAAACGTTGTCTGAAACTTGCCATATGCTCTAATCCATATGTGAAAGCATTGTGCTTTAGGAATCGAAAACAAATACAGTCTCCGTGTTTTTTGATGAATTTTAGTAAGCGTATTCCAGTATCATAATCAATACGTGTTTCACTAATCAGAGTCCCGTGTTTATCATAAATTGATGCACCATTGGAACAAATATAATAATCAAAATCTAATGCTTTCACCTCTGCATCAATAATGTGGAAATCTCTACCTGTTGCAACAACAGTTCTGATTCCCATTTCCTTTAATTTAGGTATTATTTCTGCGGTAGAATCAGGAATGTAATGTTTAGATGGTACACGGATAGTTCCATCTACATCAAAAACGAACAATTTGTATTTCATATGATATCTCCATAAAGTGATTCTTGATAAGGACCTGTTTCATAAATGCCAAGTTTCATAGAGTTACGTGCCACTTTCCAGCGCTGGTCTTCAAAAACAAAGTCTTGATAACCAGCCATGCACATATGTTCAATATTAACATTTTCACGAGTCCATACATATTCATGATTGCGCTGTTTCCATCCAAATACACGATAAATCTTAACACGAGCCCAAGTGTGATCATCATTAAATTGAATAGATTCAAATTTGTATGGATGTGCCCAATAACGATCTTTTTGGCGCTTGTAACGTAGACTTCCGACATTGGTACGTTTTCCTTCTTCAAATGAATAACGGGTAGAATTTGTGTTTAAGTAGTTTGAACGAGTGATTAGTCGATAATCATTTACCAGATAATCAGCACTTAGGTAAAGTTGAGCAGCAGTATCTTTTATTTTTTCGATTTCTGTTAAAACATCTTCAGCTTCAGGAATACGAATCCATGGAAGATCATATTCACCTTCAATGGCTGGTAATCGTCCATCTTCCTGTGGGATTGCCAGTTTTGAGCCAAGATACCAAGTTTGTTTAAAATAGTCATAAATGGAATCCACAGTCCAATAAAACGGATAGACATCAAGGTGTATTTCGTCCATTTTCCATGTCCCATCCATTTTTTTCCAATGTGATGCAACACAGTTCTCATGATAAAATACATCCATCAGATTACTGTCATCTCTATCATTTTCAGCTTCACAGATTACATGACACATTTGTTGAGCTTCATCGCCATTGATTCTGCATGCATAGCTGTAAATGGCAATCTGCAGAACATCTGTTTTAGGGTAAGTTGAAATAAAAGTTTTTAATCCTTCTATTTTGTCCCATTCATTATTTGAATGAGGGCAACAGCTGAAACGACAAGAAACACCATCAAAGGCAAACTGGTGAACAGAGGAAGTATCCTTTGTCTTCCAGGTGCGTACAAAGTCAGCGAATTTTGATTTAATTTCGTCATAATCTATTCTTGACATAAAGTTCCTCCTATTCTTTTTTATTATAAAGTAATGTTTAATATTCTATTTTTTTATAAAAGGATTAATAAGTGAAATTCCGTAAAAAGTAATTTTTAAAAGGGAACAAAAATGAAAGCGGTTGCAGATTATTGTTGTAATATTTATTTAGACATATAAGATAAGGGATGAAATCTTATAGACATGTCGAAAACATAATATGCTCATGATGAGTCAGAAAGGAGGATATATTATGATTTTTGATGCGTTACTCGCTACGTTTGTGTACTGGTTAGTTTATCAAACATGCTATCTTTTCCGTATGCAGTACAATGTTGAGCCAATCGTTCTGGCTCCTGCAATCGGTCTTGCATTAGGGGATCTGCAGACAGGATTGATTGTTGGTGCTGCGCTGGAAGCTATTTTCTTAGGAACAATGGTTGTAGGTGGTCAGAGACCTTCCAATCCAGCGATTGCTGCAGTTGTTTGCACATTCTTGGCTATCAAGACAAACCTAGGTATTGAAGCGGCTGTTGCGATTGCTTATCCTGTGTCCGTTTTAGGAAACAACATGGGTCAGTATGTTCGTGTATTCACATTTGCAGTACTGCCTTGGATGCATGACATAGTGCTGAAGCATGATGATATTAAGAAATATCGTCTAGTTTCATATATCTTCATGTTCTTTGTATCCTTCTCAGCACAGTATGTTGCAGCATTTATCTTCATGGCTTTGGGAGAAGCGGCTGTCACAACGATTTCAAGTAATATCCCAGCTTGGCTGATTAACGGATTTGGAGCTTCTGGTCGTGCACTTGCTGCGATGGGTATGGCAATCACGCTTAACATGCTTTGGGATAAGGAAATCCTAGGATTCTATTTCATCGGATTTATTCTCTTCAAGGCTCTGGGCTTATCACTGATTCAGATTGCTGTTCTGTCAGTGGGCGTTGCTATGGTATATCTATTCATTGATATCAAACTCAATGAAGCGAAAAAGGCTGCGGTTGTAGTAGCTGCACCTGCACAGGAAGGAGATGACTTTGATTTATGATTTGGAAGAAATTTTTCCCGGAATTAACTGCCGAAGAAGATAAGAACTTGACTAAATTGGCTAATCGTGAATACATGTGGTCTCTATTATGGGAAAACATGACTGGACAGGCAAAAGGTCTGGTATTCACACTATCTGAATTCATCGAAGAAATGTACAAAGATGATCCAGAAGAAAAGCATGCTGCGTATGAACGCCAGTTCAAATATTTCAATACAAATCCTAATCTTGGTGGGTTTATCGTAGGCTTAGTCTATGCGATGGAACTGAAACGAAGCAAAGATAAAGAATCTATGCCAGCAGAATTGATTTCAGATATTCGAATTTCTCTGTGTGGTCCATTTGCGGGCGTTGGTGATGCTCTGTTCCAGAGTGTTCTAAAAGTTGTCTTTGCAGGTTTGACAATGACAATGACTGCTAATGGAAACCCTCTGGGACCAGTGCTGTTCTTTGTTCTGTTTGGTTTGGTCCAGCGTGGTACTATGGATTACCTCACATATCTGGGATACTCAGCTGGTACAAGCGTTATTGATAAACTGTTTGAAAGTGGTATCATGGCTTCTGCTACAAAAGCAATCTCAGTTCTTGGTTTGCTGATGACTGGGGCGATGACTGCTTCGGTTGTTGGATTTGGATTTAACTGGGTAATTCCTCTGGGAGATGCTTCTTTGAATGTACAGCAGACACTGGATTCTATCTTCCCTGGTTTGATGGCTCTTGTTCTGACATTTGGTATTTCTTATTTGTTGAAAAAGAATATTAAAGTTACCACAATTGTTTGGTCTGTTTTGGGGCTTTGCATCCTGATGGGCTTCTTAGGTATGGTATAATAAAAAAGTAAACTTTAGGAGAAAACAATGCAAATCTTTTTAGCAACACATGGAAAAATGGCAGAAGGCATGAAAACGTCGCTGGACATCCTGTTAGGAGGCGCAAGCAATCTTACGTTCTTCAATGCTTATGTCGATGACAGAACTGTCGAAAGTCAAGTAGAAGCTTTTCTAGCTAAAACAAGCAATTCCGAAACAAGAGTACTGGTTTCTGATATTTATGGCGGTTCAGTCTGCCAAGTGTTGATGAAGTACATGGATCAGGAAAATACCCTAGCGTTGACAGGAATTAATTTGGGATTGCTGCTGTCTTTGGTGCTCTATCCAGAAGATACAATAACGAAAGAAGAGCTTCAAAGACTAATTGACGAATCAAAACAATTGACTTGCATTATTGATATGGAAGAAATCAGCAAGTACAATGAAGATGATGATATCTTTTAATCAGGGCGGAGGTAAATATGTTCTTATTGATTAGATTAGATGAAAGACTTGTACATGGTCAGGTTGCAACAAAATTGCTTCCTTCAATGGACGTTGATACTTGTGTGGTGGTTGATGATGCGACTGCGAAAAGTGATGTAGCCACTAGAGCGATTCATATGGCGATGATGGGATCCGGTCTTGCAGGCAGAATCAAGACGAGTGTAAAAGATCTTGAAACCGCAATTCGTATGCTGAATGATCCTCGCTGCAATCCTAAGAAAATTGTTATCGTTACTCGAGATATGGCTGATTTGCATGCTATAGTTACAAGAGTTCCTGGAATTCCTAATGTGAATCTTGGTAATTATGGAAGCTATAAAAATGATGTTGAGAGTAGAAAACAAATCGCTAAAGGAATTCGTGTGGATGAAAAAGATGCTCATCTGCTGAAGGAAATCATTGCAACAGGTAAAAAAGTCTATGCACAGATGACTCCTAATGATAAAGAAGTTGGTTCTGAAGAACTGTTAAAAAACTTATCTTGATCATTGAGATAATTGGGCTAAACCGAAAGAAACTAACTTAGTGTTGGTTTCTTTTTCTTAATAATAACGAATCATCTAACAGTTTAGTAAAAAAGATAGGACTTAGGTGAATTCTAGAAAAGTGGTTAATAAAAAGGAAGGAACAAAGAAGTATAAGTTGATAAAGTTGTTATGATTTAATTATGAAAAAGACGATGGATAAAAATTCAAATTTAAAGTATTTAATTATTATTTTGGCACTTTGTGGAATTGCAGCAAGTTCTACAGGAGTTACCTTTAATTCTGCAGGTGTCTTTTATGGCCCGGTATCAGAAGCTTTGAATGTTAAACAAGGAACATTCTCTTTCTACCAGACACTGGCAAGTTTTACTAGTGCTATTTTAACGATTTACACGGCAAGAAAAGTTAATAATCAGAATTTTAAAAAGTATATTTTATTTGGTACTGTTTTGACTGGATTAGCAACATGTGCGATGGCTTTCTGCACTCAAGTGTTTCAATTTTATGTAATTGGAATCTTATTGGGCATTGGGAAAGCTTATTATGTAGGAGTCTTGATCAATGTTGTGATTAACAATTGGTTTATTTCGTATCACGGACTGATTACTGGATTTGTAATGGCATTTACTGGTATTGCAGGAACGATATGTTCACCAATATTTAGCAGCATGATTGAAGCGGTAGGATGGAATTATGCATATTTGATTATGGGGATTTCAATTTTTGCGCTCAATTCGATTGCGATTATTTACCCATTCTCATTGGCTCCGCAAGATGAAGGAAGTATGCCATATCTTATTGTAGAAAAAGAAGATAAGCAACAGCTTTATAAAAAATCAGAAGTTAAAATCATTCACTGTGATAAAATCATGCTGATTTGCCTAGTGGTAATTGGATGTTTGACAGCAGGAAATACAACACTGCCTCAGCACTTTCCAAGTTATCTTGTTTCTTTGGGCCATTCAGCTCAAGTAGGTGCATTAGCAGTTTCTATGTGTCTTGTTGGGAACATAGTATTTAAACTGATTGCTGGTGTACTTGCAGATATGTTTGGACCTCTAAAAGTCATTGTATTCATGATGGTGATCAATTTCATTTCGATTGCTATGATGCTTTCAAAAATCAATGTCGCAGTACTGCTTTCGGGTGCGTTTTTGTTTGGTAGCATTTATGCGGTAAGTGCGGTAGGAGTTACTTTAGTTATTAAAGAACGATTTGGTTTAGAACAATATAAGCAAATTGTTCCAGTAACTTCATTGTTCAGCAGTACAGGGCTGGCATTGTTTATATCACTGTTTGGATATGTATATGACTTTACGAAATCATTTACATTTGATTTTGTGATAGTCATTGTTTTCCAAATCGTCATTTTAACGTTACTGATTGTCATTTATCAAAAGAAAGAGAGGAAAGAAGTATGACACAAACATTTAAGTATCCAGAAAACTTCCTGTGGGGGGCAAGTACTAGCGCTTATCAGTGTGAAGGTGCATGGGATGAAGACGGAAAGGGTATGTCCGTTCAGGATGCCAAAGTCCTTCCTCCAAACACATGCGATTTTAAAGTATGTTCTGATCACTATCACCGCTATGAAGAAGATATCAAGCTTCTGGCAGAGATGAATGCCAAAGCATATCGTTTCTCAATTGCCTGGTCTCGTATTATTCCTGATGGGGATGGAGAAATCAATCCATTAGGTGTTGAACATTACCACAAAGTGATTGACTGCTGCATCGACAATGGTATTGTGCCAATTGTGACAATGTATCATTTTGACTTGCCATATGAATTGGAAAAGAAGGGCGGATGGTCAAATCATGACACTGTTGATGCATTTGTGAAGTTTGCGCGTGTTCTATTTGAAGAATATGGTGATAAAGTACCTTACTTCCTGACTATCAATGAACAGAATGTCATGATTATGAGAGGCAGCGTAATTGGAACGAATTTGAGAGGCAACAATACGCTGAAAGATATTTTCCAGCAGAATCACCACATGCTGGTAGCACAGGCGAAGGCCATGATTCTTTGTCACGAAATTGCACCAAAGGCTAAGATTGGTCCTGCACCAAACATTACTGGTGTTTATGCAAAGTCATGCAAACCTGAAGATAATCTGGCTCGCATCAATGCAGAAGCATATCGCAATTGGCTGTATCTGGATATGGCTGTATTTGGTCGTTATAATACATTCTTCTGGAAGTATCTTGAAAAACATGACTCATTGCCAGAAATTCGTGAGGGTGAAATGGAAATTCTGAAACAGGCAAACCCTGACTTCATCGCAATGAATTACTATGCAACATTGACAATGCAGGAATCAGAAGAAACCTATGAAGATAATGAAAAGAAAGACCAGCAGTCAGGATACAATGTATCTGGTTTGTTCCAGCCTGCTAAAAATGAATATTTGAAGAAAACTCCATTTGGCTGGGGTATGGATCCACTAGGGTTTACTATTACACTTAGACAAGTTTATGACCGTTATCAGCTGCCAATTTTAATCAGTGAAAATGGTATTGGTATGTATGACAAACTTGAAGAAGATGGCACAATTCATGATGATGGGCGTATTGAATACTATGCAGCTCATATTAAGGCAATGGCTGATGCAATTCAGGATGGTGTGGAAATGCTGGGATACTGTCCATGGTCTGCAATGGATTTGATTTCTACACACGAAGGTTTTAGAAAGCGATATGGCTTCTTGTATGTCAACCGTACAGATGAGGATTTGCTGGATCTTAAACGTTACAAGAAAGATTCTTATTATTGGTTTAGAGATATGATTGCTAATCAGGGAAGATTTGAATAATGATTCAGGAAATTCTTGAGCGAAGAAGTATTCGTAAATATCAAGATAAAAAAATAACACGTGAAAAGCTTGAAGATTTATTGAAGGCTGCAATGCTGGCACCTAATTCTGGAAATCGACAGTGCTGGAGATTTATCGCCATTACCAACAAACAAGTGCTAAAAGATATTTCAGTTTTCTCGAAACAAACACCGATGCTGGCCAATGCTCAGGCTGCAATTGTGATTCTGGAAGACGTAAGCTGCTCCATTGGTGCAGAGTACTGTTATCAGGATGCTGGACTGGCTGCTGAAAACATTCTGCTTGAAGCTGTCTCATTAGGACTAGGTGGAGTTTATTGTGCTCTTGGACCATCATTGAATAAAATGACGCGTTATCGTGATTATTTTAACCTTGATAATTACTTGCTTCCTGTCTGTGTGTTGGCACTAGGCTATCCAAATGAGTCTAGACCTACACCAGATCGCTATGATGAAAAGAAAATTACTTGGGTTCAGTAGTTAGTCATAATGGGGATAGCAGCATAGCTGCTATCCCACTCCCCTCAAAAATAAAGGAGAAGACAATGAAAGTATTGATTTTAAGTTTTAGTTCAAACCGTGTTAATGAAAAAAGTCTCTATCCGAATCAGCTAGGAATGACTTTTGCATGTGTGCAGGAATGTGAAAATGAGTTAAAAGAAAATGGGCACCAAGTTGATCATATTTGTATCAATAAAAAAAGAATTGAACGCTGCAGAGTGTGTGGTGAACGTGGTTGGGGGCATTGTTTAAAAGGACATAGCTGTGTTATGAATGATGATTTCAACGAAGTCCATGAAGCTATGTTTGATTATGATGCTTATGTGTTTGTTACACCAGTCTATTTCTGGGAAATGGCAGAAACGGCAAAAACGTTCTTTGATCGTTTAAAACGCTGTGATGCATTCAATCGTGAATCAAAAATCATGAATAAGAAAATTGTCTGCATTGCTTGTGCAGGCGGAAGCGGTACTGGAACAGAAGAAGCATTGAGATCTTTTGATCTTTTGAATCATTTCTTGAAAACAGTGATGCATGCAAGAATTCCAGTGAATAAAGAAATGTATGAAACTCAACGAAAAGTCATACGAGATGCGATGAAAACACTTTAGGTGAAATTGATGAAAGTTATCGCAATTAATGGCAGTCCTCGAAGAAATTGGAATACTGACCTGTTGTGTCAGGAAGCGTTGAAAGGCGCTGCATCTTGTGGAGCAGAAGTTGAACTTATTCATTTATATGATTACTGCTTTAAAGGGTGTATCAGTTGTATGGCATGTCATTTAAAAACGAGTATGGACCAGTATCTTTGTTTTTACAAAGATGAATTGACTCCTGTATTACAAAAGTGTCTTGATGCAGATGTATTGATCATTGGTTCGCCCATCTATTATGGCCAGGTTACAGGGATGGTTCGTTCATTGATGGAACGTTTTCTATTCCCTCTAGATACGTATGCTATTGACGAAAATGGTCATCGCATTACGAAGAGGAAGAAAATAGTCCCTTCTGCATTCATATACACGATGAATGCGAATGAGACTCAGTTAAGACAATATGGTATGGATCAGCGGCTTAGAAGCAATGAAAAGAATCTGAAAGGGATTTTGGGCCATTGTGAATCCATGTACTGCTGTGATACTTATCAGGTAAACGATTATTCACGCTATACTGTTACTATTTTTGATCCTGAACATAAAAGAAATCAAAAAGAGATACAGTTTCCATTAGAACTTCAAAAAGCATATAATCTTGGTCAACATTTGGTTGAATTATCAAAAAATCAAAATAATTAATTCTTTCCCATAGAGTGTTTATCCTCCTTGATGTCTTTGTGATGTTGGTACTCTATGGGATTTCTATTTTGTTATGAGCAGAGTGTGATTGAATGACTATTTAGGGGTCGAAATGTGACGTTTTCTTGTTGAAACAAACGATGATAGGCAATGATATAATGAACCTGAAAGAATTAATATAGAAAGGATATTAGAATTATGACTATTGTCAATCCGGATATAGAATTTCCTGATTTGTCTTATTTAGTGAGTGCATTCTTGATTTTTTTATGTATTCAGCAGAAAATAGCAGAATACAGGAATAAAAAGTTTTTAGCGGATGCTGTGGCGCAATTGAAGAGAATGATTCTTCAAGAAAAACAGTGCAGTCAATACAGTGTTGTACTGATTGATGAAAAATACTACGAGAAACATCTTGTGGAAGAAATGAAACAGGTTCATATTGAGCTTCGTCCATTAAAATGGAAAAATAAAATGGAAGTAGCAGATGCTGATGCTGTGCTGGTGGAATTGAAGGCAACTGATGCAAAACATGTTCAAAAGATACGATGTTTTAAAGATAATGTTCCTATCTATGGCATCACCAAATCAGAAAACTTGGAAGAACTTATCAAGGCAATGGATACAGGGATGAATGGAACTCTAGAATATCCGCTGAGTGTTCCTGTACTTGCAGATGTGATTGAAAGAACTATTTAGAAAATCCTCTAAATAGTTCTTTGTTTTTTGAAAAATAATGATATAATCTATTTAGGATATTTTCTAAATAGGAGGTTTTATGGGGTTTGCAGATACGTTTAAGGCATTGGGAGATCCAGTGCGTAGAGAAATATTAGTCATGCTGAAGAGTGGAAGACTATCTGCAGGTGAAATTGCTTCGAGGTTTGATATGACCCAGGCGACTGTCAGCTATCATCTCTCACAGTTAAAAAAGGCAGAACTGATTACTGAAAATAAACAAAAGAATTATATTTATTATGAATTAAATGCCAGCGTGTTTGAAGAAGTGATGCTATGGCTGTCACAGTTTGGAGGAAATAAAGATGAAAACAATTAAACAATATCTTGTACCTGTACTTGTATGTTTTCTGCCTGTTATTGCAGGGGCGTGCGTTTACAATGAATTACCTGATATGATGCCGACACATTTTAATGCAGAAGGAATTGCGGATGGATACAGTTCAAAGGCTTTTGCGGTCTTTGGCATTCCTTTGATGCTTTGTGCTTTGCAGGTATTCGTCTTGTTTATGATGAACGCAGATCCAAAAAAGAAAAACTATCCTCGACAAATGGTGGTGATGACAGTGTGGATTGTGCCTGTCATTTCTTGTTTGATGAATGGACTAGTGATTTTGAAGTCTTTAGGCAAAGATATACACATTGAAATGGCAGCACCTGTGCTGGTTGGTGCTTTGCTTGTTGTGATTGGTAATTATCTACCGAAAGTTCGTCAAAACTATACAATGGGAATTAAACTTCCGTGGACGCTTGAATCAGAAGAAAACTGGAGAAAAACACATCGTTTGGGTGGATTTTTATTTGTGATAGCTGGCTTCTGGATGTTGATTACACCTTTTTTAAAGGTACCTTGGTTTGTTGTTTTGCTTCCTGTGTTTGTTTCTGTCGTTATTCCCGTGATTTATTCATGGTCAATCTATCAAAAGGAGAAAAAACATGCTGAAGATTAATCATTTTTCGAAAACATATAAAAGTGGGAAAAGGGCAGTGGATAATTTGAATCTAGAAATCCAAAAAGGAGAACTGTTTGGTTTGATTGGACACAATGGTGCTGGAAAAACAACAACTTTAAAATCTATTGCAGGTATTTTAAACTTTGAACAGGGTGAAATCCTTATTGATGGAAAGTCTATTTCTAAAGAACCTGTTGAATGTAAAAAGAAGATGGCCTTTCTTCCGGATAATCCTGAATTGTATGATTATTTGACTGGGATTGAATATTTGAATTTTATATGTGATATTTATCGTGTTTCTTCTGAAGCTCGTACAATGAAAATTAAAGAACTTTCAGATGATTTTGACTTAACTTCAGCTTTAGGAAATAAGATTTCTTCCTATTCACATGGGATGAAACAGAAGCTTGCCTTGATCTCAGCCTTTGTTCATAATCCTGATCTGATTTTAATGGATGAACCATTTGTAGGATTAGATCCACTCGCATCTTTTAAACTAAAAAATCGAATGAAACAAATGTGTGAACAGGGTGGTGTGATTATCTTTTCAACTCATGTTTTGGAAGTTGCAGAAAAACTTTGTACACGTGCTGCCATTATGAAAGATGGACATCTGGTTGTTTGTGACAAGATGGAAACTTTATGTCAGAATCAAAGTCTGGAAGAGCTTTTCTTGGAGGTGCTGGATGAGTAAGGTAATGTTGCATCTGGTGAAGCATGAATTGTTTCAGTTGCTTGTAAGCCTTCAGATTCTTCAGGATAAACGATGGAAAACTATCTTGATGTCATGTTTATACAGTGCTGTAATAGTAGCGTGCATGTTTTATTGTGGAGGAAGTGCATTTGGTTTGTATTGGCTAGGAAGTCCTGAAAGTATAATGCCTATTTATATCAATTCAGTATTTCTTATTGTTTTAATGACCACACTCATGAAAGCGGGTCATCAGCTCTATGGAGCAAGTGACATAAAAATGTTGATGAGTTTTCCTGTTTCATTGAAAATGATTTTAATGACAAAATGCAGTACAATCTTTTTGATAAACTGGCTGATTGCTTTTGTATTCCTTGTTTCAGGAAGCTTTGTATTAGGGTTGTATCATGGACAGTGGCATATCTTTTTCATGAGTATGATTTGTTGTCCATTTCTTGTCTTGATTCCGATGAGTATAGGGATTATTTGTTCATCGTGGATTTTTTCAATCAGCAGTAAATTTAAAAATACAACACTGATGACCATTGTCTTGTTGTGTGGTTTCATGTTTTTGATGCCTTCTTTAATCAATGTACTTAGCAGTGAATCTCAAATCATTGAGATTGCAGGGAATATAAGCAGTACTGTGCAGTTGAGCCCTTTTACTTTTTTAGCTGAAGGTTCACTCAACGGGAATGTTTCTTTTTTGATGATATTCATTGTCGTTTCCATTGCTTTGTTTTGGATGGTATTTCAGTGGATTTCGCATCATTATCTGAAGGTACTTTCATCTATAGAGAATCAAACAGAAAGCACTTATTCGTTTCGTTCTTTGCGCTCTGCATCGATCATGAAAGCTCTGATTATAAAAGAATTTCGTCATTATTTTTCAAGCAGTTTATATGTATCCAATACTCTTATTGGATTGATTTTAGGAATTGTTTTAGTTGTAATGGCCTATATGATACCTATGGATGAACTTATCATGATGATGGAATTACCTGTCTCTTTAGAGAAAATAACACTTATATTTCCAGCTATTTTCGCAATGGTTTGTTCAATGTGCTGTACAAGTGCCTGTGCACTGTCTTTGGAAGGAAAAGGCTTATGGCTGATTCAAAGCTTGCCTGTTTATGAAAGAGACATCAAGATATCTAAAATTTGGATGAATCTGATGTTGAACCTTCCAATTGTTATCGTGGGTAGTTTTCTTATAGTGATTCGTTTTCAATTGACAGGGTTAAATTGTATCCTTGGATTGTGCTTTCCGGTACTGGTCAATGTGTTTAGCGCAATCAATGGAATGCTGGGAAATGTTCTGTTTCAAAACTACAAATGGACCAATGAAGTACAGGTGATTAAACAAGGATTGTCTGTTTTGATTGGAATTTTTATCCCAATGATTGTGTCTGTTGTGATGATTGTGCTTTTAATTGTGACAGATCAAATGTGGGTGCATTTGTTTATGTTGATACTGATTCTGCTTGTTTGTGTTATAGAATGGCATATCATTCAAAGAAAACCTATTGAGGGCTAAAGGCCCTCTTCTTTTGTTTAGGGAAATATGATATCCTATACCCATTGAAAGGTTGTGAGAACGTGAATTGGAGAAAATACGTTGGAAATAAAGAGTTTTATAAAACTGCCTTGGCTGTAGCGATTCCATTGATGTTTCAGCAGCTAATTACCAGTTCTGTCAACTTGATTGATAATATGATGGTTGGACAGCTGGGAGATGCTGCATTGGGTGGTGTTGCAGCTGTCAATCGTTATTATATGATTGCGACGTTTGGAACCAATGGAGTACTGGCTGCAGCTGCTATATTTATTGCCCAGTACTTTGGAGCGAAAGATATGCAGAAAATCAAAGAATCTTTTCGTTTTTCAATTCTTAGTGCTTTTGTCATTATGGTTCCCTTTGGGCTGGCTGGACTTTTTGTTCCAGAGATGATTGTGAAGTTTTTTACAGATGATGTGTATATCTTAAAAGAGAGTATTGATTATATTGGAGTTGCAGCTTATACATTTTTTCCTATGGCACTTTCATTAAGTATCACGAATGCATTTCGTGCCTGTGGTGAAACGAAAAAACCATTAATTATTGGTATTTTAACTGCATTGTGCAACTGTGCATTTAACTATATTTTTATCTTTGGGCACTTTGGTTTTCCTATGATGGGTGTAAAAGGTGCTGCATTGGCTACACTGATTGCACGTGTGTTTGAAATGGTAACTTTGCTGGTGGTGCTAAAATGCTCAGATATGCCATTTAAGACACGTGTAAAGAATGTCATGAAGTTTCCACTTGATTTGGCAAAGCGTATTATGATTAAGGCTGCGCCTTTGGCAGTAAATGAAGTACTATGGTCTACTGGAATGGCAACGATTTTTAAATTCTATAGTACTCGTGGTCCAGAAGTAATGTCAGGGTATTCTATTTCATCCACAACTTCAGATCTTTTCTTTGTCTTGTTTGGTGGTATGGCTGTTGCTTCGAATGTTTTGATTTCACAGGAACTTGGAGCAAACCATCTTGAAGAAGCGCGTGACAATGGCTATCGTTTGCTGGGGTTTAGTACTGCACTGGCAATAGTGTTTGGAGCAGCTATGTTTGGTTCAAGCTATATTGTTCCAAATTTGTACAATGTTACAGAGGCAGCTAAAGAAGTGGCAGTATCGATGCTTCATATACAAGGACTTATGTTCTGGAATTATATGTTTACCTGCATGTGCTACTTTATTTTGCGTGCAGGCGGGGATACAAAAAACACATTATTGATGGATTCAGGATTTATGTGGACCTGCAATATTCCTTTGCTGGGGCTGGCGACATATTTTACAAATCTTCCAATTATTGGGCTGTATTTAGTAGGACAAGCGACAGATTTTATTAAACTGGTCATTTCTTTTAAAATGGTTCGCAAGGAAAAGTGGGTACACAATTTGACGGCAGAAACGTCAAACTAGGAGGATGTATGAATAAAGAGTTTTTATATGAAATGTTAAAGACATGTTCAGTATCAGGGCATGAAGAAGAGCTGCAAAAGAAGGTCATTCATCATATGAATGAGACTGCAGATGATATTTTGAGTGATTATACAGGAAATGTGATTTCTGTGTTGAATCCTTTATCAGAAACAAAAGTTCTGCTTTGTGGACATATTGATGAAATTGGGATGATTATTACATCTGTTCAATCTGATGGGTCATTAAAAGTGACCAATGCTGGAGGAGTACGTGCAGTACTGTATTTAGGGACTCAGGTACAGATTAAGACAAAAACAGGATTTGTGAATGGAGTTGTGATTACGAATTCATCCTTAATAAAACGTAATGATTTGTCTTGTACAGATTTGACGATTGATATTGGTGCTTCTTCAAAAGAAGAGGCTTTAAAAATGGTATCTGTGGGTGATCCTGTATGTGCTAAAACAGATGTGCTTGAATTGATGAATAATCGTGTTGCTGCACGTGCTATGGATGATCGTATTGGTGCGTTTATTGTCATTGAAACACTCATCAAGGCGAAGAAAAAAGGCTGTCAGACAGGCGTATATGCAGCAACAACGACAGGTGAAGAAACATCTATGCGAGGAGCTTACTGGGCAGCATCCAAAGTAAAGCCTACGTGTGCAATTGCGGTCGATGTAACTTTTACAAGTGATTATGATGGTGTTAATGGGACATCAACAGGTGAAGTTGAATTAGGCAAAGGACCAGTTTTATGTTTAAGTTCAATCGTATCTAAAAAAATGAATGCACTTTTAGAAGCTTGTGCAAAAGATTTAAATATTCCACTTCAGTATGAAATTGCACCAGGCAGAACAGGAACAGATGCAGATAAGATTCATTTTACCAATGAAGGTGTTCCAACTGCACTGGTATCGATTCCATTACGTTATATGCACTCATCAGTTGAAACACTGGATTTAAAAGATGTTGAGCAGATTATTGATTTACTGGCAGAATTTGTATGCAGAATGAATGCAGAAATTGATTTGCACCCACTTCATTAAGAATCATAAAAAGTGCATTAAAAACGGTGTTTTCTGCTTAAAAAGTGCTTGCGGAAACACCTTAAGCATGGTATCATTTATGAGCACTTACTTTGGGTTGATGAGATACCCAAGGCGGAAGGAGAGAAAGACATGAAAAAAGGAATTCATCCAAACTACAAGAAATGCACAGTAACTTGCCAGTCATGCGGCGCTACATTTGAATCAGGTTCTATCAAGGATAGCATCAAGGTAGATACTTGCTCAAACTGCCATCCATTCTATACTGGTAGACAGCGTTTCGCTGCTGCAGCTGGACGTATTGAAAAGTTCAATAAGAAGTACGGCATTAAATAAAATAAGGGAATTCCACCCTTATTTTTTTTGGTATAATGTTAAAGAAGAAATGATGATATAGGAGGAAATTGACCATGGAAGTCATGTTAAATCGATTGAAAGGGATTCATGATCGTTATGAAGAAATCAATAATCTGATGATGGATCCAGAAGTTACATCTAATCCAAAAGAGCTGACTAAACTGGCCAAGGAACAGGCAGGAATTCGTCAGCAGGCGGAAGCTTATGTAGAACTGACAACACTGCTGAGTCATATTGAACAGGCAGAAGAAATGATGCAGGAAGATGATGAAGAAATCAAGGAAATGGCAGAACTGGAACTTTCAGAACTTTTGCCTAAGAAAGAAGAATTGATTGCACACATTGAAGTCCTGCTGATTCCAAAGGATCCTAATGATGATCACAATGCCATCGTGGAAATTCGCGGTGCTGCAGGTGGTGATGAAGCCAATATCTTTGCAGGGGATCTGTATAGAATGTATTGCCGTTTTGGTGAAACAAAAGGATGGAAGATTGAAGTTATGGAAGCCAGTGAATCTGAAGCTGGTGGATTTACTTTGATTTCATTTATGGTAAAAGGTGAAGATGTGTACAAGCATCTGAAGTTTGAATCAGGATCACATCGTGTACAGCGTGTACCTAAGACAGAAACACAGGGACGTATTCATACATCTACTGCGACTGTACTGGTACTTCCTGAAGCAGAAGAAACAGATATTGAAATTGATCCAGCAGATCTGACGATTGAAACACATCGTGCATCAGGTGCAGGTGGACAGCATATCAATAAGACTGACTCTGCAGTGCGTATCGTACATATTCCAACAGGTATTACTGTTAACTGTCAGGATGGACGTTCGCAGCATGCAAACCGTGAAACTGCTATGCAGCTGATTCGTGCGCGTGTTTATGAAGAATATCAGCGTCAGAAAGATGAAGCAGAAGGTGCAGTAAGACGTGCTAAGATTGGTACTGGAGACCGTTCTGAAAAGATTCGTACTTACAACTATCCACAGAATCGCGTTACAGACCATCGTATTCATCTGACAATCAATCAGCTGGACCGTATTGTTGAAGGTAAGCTGGATGATGTGATTCAGGCTCTTTTAGATGAAGAACAGCGTCAGAAAATGGCAGGGGAACAGAATGCCAACTTATAGAGAATTGGTTAAAAATGCTGAAAAGCAGTGTGTAGAAAAAGGAATTCCTGAAAGTACAGCACTGCTGTATATGCTGGAACTCTCTGAGAAAGAGCGCTATGATTACTATATGTGCAATGAAGAAGAAGCTGACAGAGAGCTGGAAAGAGCTTTCCTGGATGGAATTGCACGTATCTTAAATCATGAGCCAATGAACTATGTATTAGGATATTCTTGGTTCTATGGCTATCGCTTTGTCGTTGATGACAGAGTTTTGATTCCTCGTCCTGAAACAGAAGAACTGGTCGCAAATGTTTTAGCGGATATTGATGAAATGTTTGCGGATTATGATGAAATTGTATGCGCGGATGTAGGTACTGGCTCTGGCGCAATTGCGATTACTCTTGCAAAAGAAGAACCAAAGCTGCGTATGAGTGCTAGTGATATCTCAGAAGAAGCATTGCAGGTCGCTCAGAAAAACGCAGAAAACATTGGCGTTGAAATCAACTGGATGCAGGGTGACATGGCTCAGCCTTTAGTAGATGCCAACATGAAATTGGATGTTCTGGTATGCAATCCTCCTTACATCAAAAATGATGAGGTTTTAGAAGAGTCTGTAAAAGATTATGAACCTCACGTCGCATTATTTGGTGGAGAAGATGGTTTGTATTTCTATCGAAAGGTATTTGAAGCTGCACCAAAAATCATGAAGCCTAAGTCATTTATGGCTTTTGAAATGGGCTGGGATCAAAAAGAAGCTATGCTTCAGGAAGTGAAGAAATACTTCGGTGATGTACGTGCAGACGTACTTCAGGACATCAATGGCAAAGACCGTATGCTGTTTGTCTATTTCAACAATTAAGACATCTGTAAAAAAAGATGTCTTTTTTATGCTACATAATAAAAAACTCTTCATAAAGAAGAGTTAATCATTGTAGATAATGGCAGCCCATAATCCATCACAGTATCCAATAGAAATGACTGTGCTTGTTTTACTTAAAATGTAGGCATTGTGAGAAGATGACTGTTTCCACCATGCCAGTCCATCCGCAGCAGTTGTGCCAGCGAATGTAAGAATTTCATACGGGCTGGAGTATTGTACTCCATACTCATTAAATGCAGTCTTGTAATGTCGTCCATCTGGGCGCTCATGGGAAAGATAAGAACGTGCCTCGCATGCTCGTACACCTGCAGCCATTTGTGCGTTGTAAGGTGCCATTCGATAGGGCTCTAGTCCATAAGAAGCACGGTATTCATTAATTAGGTTCAGCATTTCATTTGCGTAATTCTGATCTTTCTCATAATGTGTATATCTTTGCGGTGCAACGATAATAGGCATACTCAGTACAGAGCTGTTTTCTGCTTTGTCTGTTGCAGTATAAGTGATGGTATATTCACCTGCAGTTTGCAGATCGATATCTGTTTCATATTGAATCTGAACTTCTTTATCAAAGTTATCAGTAACACTCAGGTGCTGATAAGGATCAAGTTCAGAGTTGATTGAACGACGTAAAGTGTTAACTTCTGAAGTAATGACAGGTGCCTGCAGGTCTTTTACTTCAAAATCAACTGTCGTAGTAATCGTATTTTTATACAATGTATTTTCTGATAGAGCTTTGTTGGTTTTGATACGCAGATAAATAGCAGTTCTTTGTTTACCGGTCTGTGTCAAATCCAGTGAAGCTGTTTTCAGCTCAGAAGCTTCATAGTTAATATTATCAACAAGCTCAGGATAAGCATTATAATCTACTAGTGAGTTAATGAGTGCTTCTTTCACTGTTGTCATTTGTGACAAGTCATTAACACTCACAACAATTCTCATAGGTGCATTTCTCTTTTCAGAGGCATGAACAGGCTCAGATGAAGCAGTACATACCATGAAAAGTAAACAAGACTGTATTAAGAGTAGACTTAGTTTTTTTAAGTTCATAGGTTCTCCTTTTTAATACAGGGGCTAGTGTATCATGAAAATTTTCAAAGCGCAAATTTTGTAAGCGCTTTTTCACAACTTCATCATATGTAACCGTTAACACTTTTATGATTTTTGTAAAAAAAGGAATTCATTTTTTTTGAATTCCAATTTTTTCTTTTCTTTGTTTAAGTTCTCTCATAGATGAAGAACGTTTAATTTTTGAGAGTTCTTCATAGTTTTTGGCCAGCTGTTTTTCATATTGACCACTCGGTTCAGGAACATAGAACTGTTCATTTTTAATCGCATTAGGCAAATACTGAATCAATGGCCAAAGCTCAGGTGCACCATAATCATAACGATCCTGCATAGGCAAATTAACAGGAGTGTATCTGAGATATTCAGGGATTGGCAATGCGTGTTCTCTGACACTTTGTGCAGCTGCATCAATGGCTGCTTCTGCACTTTTAGATTTAGGTGATAACGCTAAATCAATCACTGCATTGGCTAGTGGGATTCTTCCTTCAGGGAATCCAACACGCTTGGCAGCATCAATCGCATTTACTGTACGTGCAACAGCAGCAGGATTACCTAAACCAATATCTTCATAAGCTGTAACAAGAAGTCTTCGTTCAATGGAATCCATATCTCCAGCTTCTATTAAGCGAGCAAGATAGTACAAGGCAGCATTGACATCTGAGCCTCGAATACTCTTTTGAAAAGCACTGACAGCGTCATAATGACCATCATCAGATGAGTCAATCGCTAAAATAGGACGTGATGAATACTGTTTTACAATGTCCTTTGTAATGATGCCATCACAGGCAATCGCACAGATTTCAAGGACATTGAGTGCATATCTAAGATCTCCTCCACTGTGACTGGCAATGATTTGTGCAGCATCTTGTTCAATTGTAACAGAGTTATTTAATCCCTTTTCTGATTCAATGGCACGATGCAGTGCAGTCATAATGTCTTCCTGTGTCAAAGGCTTGATTTCAAACAAATGACAACGGGAACGAATTGCAGGATTAATGGCAAAATATGGATTGGATGTTGTTGCGCCAATCAGTGTAATATTTCCATTTTCAACATGTGGAAGCAGTAAATCTTGTTTATCTTTGTTTAAACGATGGATTTCATCGATGATAACCACAAGACCATTGACCATGCGTGCTTCTTGAAACAATGTCTCTAAATCTTTCTTGTTGCCTGTAACTGCATTGAATAAACGATAAGGCAGATGGAGTTCATTGGCTAAGCACATGGCCATGGTTGTCTTACCAGTTCCTGGCTGTCCATAGAAAATCATAGAAAAAAGCTGTCCGGCATCCAGACATTTTGTGATGACCTTACCTGGTCCAATTAAATGTGATTGTCCTAAAAGTTCTTTTGTAGTTTCAGGACGCATTCTGAATGCTAAAGGTTCTTTCATTCTCTCAACTCCCAATTCCAATTTTAACATTTTTCAGGTACAATGGAAATGGTGATTAAGTATGAAAGTTGTATTGCAAAGAGTAAAACATGCATCAGTGACCATTGATGGAAATGTATATGGGAAAATCAATCAGGGTTATTTGCTGCTTGTAGGAATTACAGATGGAGATACTGAAACAGAGGCAAAAAAGCTTGCGGATAAGATTGTTGATTTGAGAATCTTTGAGGATGAAAATGGTAAAATGAATCTAGGAATTGAACAGGTCAATGGAGCAATTTTGTCAATTAGTCAGTTTACGCTATATGCAGACTGTAAAAAAGGAAGAAGACCAAGCTTTACCAAGGCAGCACGCCCAGAAATATCGAATCCGTTGTATGAGACATTCAATGAATTCTTAAAAGATCGTGGAATGCATGTAGAAACAGGGGTTTTTGGTGCAGATATGAAAGTAGAACTGTTGAATGATGGTCCAGTAACCATCATACTGGATTCAAATGAGCTATAAGGAGAACATGATGGCAGAAATAATTTATGGAAGTGAGCTGTCCAAGAAAATCAAGGCACAGATTAAAGAAAAAGTAGATGTGTTAGAAGCACAGGGAAAAAGAAAACCAACACTAGCAGTTGTCCTAGTGGGGGATAATCCTGCATCATTGTCTTATGTTAAAGGAAAAGATAAAGCGTGTCATGAAGTGGGTTTTGGCTCAAAGATGATTACGATGAAAGAAGAGACAACAGAAGAGGAACTAAAGGCAGTCCTTGATGAACTGAATAAAGATGAAACTGTAGATGGTATTTTAGTTCAGATGCCTCTTCCAAAGCAATTGGATGAAAACAGAGTCATTATGATGATTGATCCTAATAAAGATGTGGATGGGCTTCATCCAGAAAACATTGGACGTTTCTATCTGGGAATGGATAGCTTTGTGCCATGTACACCTTTAGGAATCATGGAAATGATCAAAGAAGCTAAAATTAGTTTAAGTGGTAAAAATGCAGTCGTTATCGGAAGAAGTAAATTGGTAGGAACACCTGTAGCACGTCTTTTGCAGAATGAAAACTGCACAGTAACAATCTGTCACAGCCGTACAAAAGAAATAGAGAAAGTATGTGCAGAAGCAGATGTGCTCATTGCAGCTATTGGACAGCCAAAGAAAGTGACCAAAGAGTGGGTAAAAGAAGGTGCCTGCGTCATTGATGTAGGTATCAATCGTGTGGATGGAAAGCTTGTTGGTGATGTCGACTTTGAAGATGTCAAAGACAAGGCGAAAGTATTGACACCGGTACCAAAAGGGGTAGGGCCAATGACAATTACAATGCTTTTATCTAATACATTGAAATCATATGAAAGGAAAGAACAACATGATTAAAGGCTATGGCATGGGCGACATCGTCGAGATGAAAAAAGAACATCCATGTAAAAAAAGCAAAGAATGGAAAATCATTCGTATGGGAGCAGATATTAAAATCAAATGTCAGGGATGTGGAGCAGCCATCATGTTTGACAGAACTGAATTTGAACGTAAATGTAAAAAAATTCTCAGAAAAGCAGAAGAAGAGTAAAACATCGGAATACCGATGTTTTTATTTTCTTGGTAATCATTTCCAATTGAAATAAATATAGTGATTATTCAAAAAAACGTCCGGATTAGGGACTATATTTGGTATTTATCTTAGAAAAAACATGAATTAAACTAAAATCAAAGGAGGGATATCATGCTGTTGAACAAACGTCAAATACAGCTATTGAGGTGCCTCCTTTATGCTTCTACAGATGTCAGTATTGATGCATTAGCTGATGAATTAAGCTGTTCAACAAAAACTGTACAGCGTGATATTAAAATCATCAAAGAATATGAAGAGGAACATCATTATCAGCTGATAAATAAAAAAGGAAGTGTGTCTATTTGTTGTGAAGATAGTGTAAAAGACAGTATGTTTGAAGTTCTTGCATTTCTAGATGAAATAGAAGGACAAAGCTTTGTTGGGAAAAGAAGACTGGATATGTATTTAGATCTTTTATTAACTTCTCCTAATCCAACAAGTATTAAAGCACTATCTGAAAAATATTATGTAAGTAACAGTTCCGTTGTAAATGACTTAAGCTCTATTGAAGAAACAATTCAAGAATCAGGTCTGAATATTGAAAAAACAAGAAAAGGAACTCGAATTACAGGAAGTGAAATTGCCTTGCGAAATGAAATTGCGCGAGTCCTTTCGCTGATACAGTTGAATCAACAGACGCATCGAAAAATTAGAGCAACACGTTTAAATAATGATACAATTCTTGTTTTGTCAGGTATCTATGGTCAGGATAACGTGGCTGCTGTTGAGAACTGTGTGACAGATATTGAGCGAACGCTCAATATTGTGCTGGGTGATATCTATTACGTGAATATTGTTACCCATATTTTAATCACAATAGAACGAATGAAAAATAAAAAAACAGTGAAAGAAGAGCGAATTTATGACGAAGACAAAAGTAATTATATTTTCACTGTAGTAAAGAATGCAGTATTGAAATTATCTCAAGAAGTAAAAGTGAGCTTTCCTTCAAATGAAATTGATTATATTTATACTCATTTTCATGGGAGTGGATTTGTAGAACTGCCTGATCAGCAGATTATTGCAAAGCTTCTTGAAAATTCAAAGACTGAAGTGTATGAGTTCTGCAATGAGCTTATCGAAAGGATGGGTGAGGAATTTAAATATTCTTATGACAATGATTCGAATTTATTCTACAGTATGCTTTTGCATGTCAATTCAATGTTAACAAGAATTAAGTATAACGTAAGAATTAAAAATTCAATGAAAGATCGAATCATGCAGGAATATGAGCAGATGTTTTCTGCGGTAAAAAAGATTGTCATTGAGTTAAAGAATCAGTATTATCCGAATTCTTATATTTCTGATGATGAACTTGCTTATTTATGTCTTTACTTTCAATTGACACTTGAAAGCAAGAAAACAAAGCGTGTAGTCTTGTGCTGCTCAACAGGCATTGGAACATCACATTTATTGAAAAAGAGAATTCAAAATACCTTTCCAGATATAGAGATAATTGATGCGATTTCATTGAATCGTTTAAAGAAAATGGATTTGTCAGAAGTGGATTTTGTGATTTCAACGATTAAGATGAATGAGAAAATTAGTTGCCCTGTTGTTAATGTCTCTGTTCTTTTGGATCAAAGAGATGTTGAAAAAATACAATCTGTGATGAAAGAAAGGAAATGATCATATGTTGGAAATACAGGACGTATTATTTGAAGAGAATGTTTGTTTAAACTTAACTGCAAAAACAAAAGATGAAGTCATTTGTGAACTGACTGAATTGTTGTATCTAAATGATGTAATCAGTGATAAAGAAGAATTTAAGAAAGAGATTTATCATCGTGAAGAAGAAGGAATCACTGGGATTGGAGATGGAATTGCGATTCCTCATGGAAGAACTCCGGTTGTAAAAAAAAGTGTCATTGCGATTGGAAGAACTCAGTCTGATATTGACTGGAAATCGTTTGATGACAAGCCTGTTCGTGTCATCATCATGTTTGCAATTCGAGATGTAGATATTTCTCAGCATATTATGCTTTTGTCTCGAGTTGCAGAAATGTTGCTGGATAAAGAAGTCATTGATGTGTTACATTCGGCCGAAACCATCGATGAAATCATTCAAGTATTAAAACAGGGAGGAGGTGACAGGTAGAATGAAGATTGTCGGAATAACAGCTTGTCCAACAGGAATTGCGCATACGTATATTACGAAGAAAAAAATACTGGAAGCTGCAAAGGCATGTGGATATGAATGCAGAATTGAAACGCAAGGTTCTATTGGAGCAGAAGATGCACTGACACCTGAAGAAATCAAAGCTGCAGATGTTGTCTTGTTAGCGGTGGATGTAAAGATTTCTGGTGAAGAACGTTTTAAGGGGAAGCCAATTGTGAAAGCAAGAACAGAAGATGTGATGAGAAATACAGATAAATTCTTGCAGCAGATTGAGCTAAAGTTAAGAAAAGCCGGTAAGCTTTAATTTAAGGAGGAACTTATGAAACTCAATATTACAACTATTAAAAAACATGTAATGACAGGTATCTCATTCATGATTCCTGTTGTCGTTGCTTCAGGTCTGTGTCAGGCTCTGGGGATTCTAATTGGAGGTCCAGGCATTAAAGAAGCTTCATCTGGAATTATCTGGATGATTTATAAGATAGGGAATCTTGGATTATCTACTTTAATTGTACCTGTTATCTGTGCAGCAATTTCTTATTCAATCTGTGACCGTCCAGGAATTGCGCCAGGTTTGATTGTAGGTTTGGTTTGTGCGGAAATCAAAGCTGGATTCTTAGGTGGCGTTGTTGCTGCATTCTTGATTGGTTTTGTTGTAAACTGGATGAAACAGAATTTAAAACTTCCTGAAACAATGAAGGGCATGATGCCAATTCTAATTATTCCATTCTTCTCTACTTTGATCTGTGGATTGCTGATGTTTACTGTTGTAGGTGCTCCTATCACAATGTTTATGAATGCATTAACAGGTTTCCTTGAAAACTTATCAACAGGATCTAAATTTGTCTATGGTGCAGTGATGGGATCTATTTCAGGTTTTGACTTTGGTGGTCCTGTCAACAAGACAATGTCTCTGTATTCAACAGCAATGATGACTGAAGGTATCTACGGACCAAAGGCAGCTCACTTCCTAGCTGGTATGACTTCGCCATTTGGTATTCTGGTTGCTTGGTGCTTAAGTAAGGCGTTCAAAAAGCCAATCTTTACAAATGATGAAAAAGAAAGCGTAAAAGCATGTCTTCCAATGGGTGTGTGCATGATCACAGAAAGTGTTATCCCATTTGCAATGAATGATTTATGGAGAGTTGTTCTATCATCTGTTGTTGGTTCTGCAGTTGGAGGCGGTTTGTGCCTGATTTGGGGTGTAGGTGTTCCAGTTGCTCATGGAGGATTGTTTGTTGTACCTACATTTGTAAATCCAATGGGATTTGTTGCAGCTTTAGCAATCTCTTCATTGATTTGCGGAACTATGATTTTTGTGCTCAAAAAACGTTTAACTGAAAAACAGATTGAATATGGTACAAACTATACAGATGCAAAGAGCGATGAAGTTGCAGAAGTAAATATTGAATTCTAAATTGGAAGGATAGAAAGGAGATAGAGCTACAAATATGTAGCTCTATTTTGAAATAACGTATGCTATTAAATACAAAAGAATTACTGCGCATAGCAGAAGAAAATGGATTTACAATAGGTGCATTTAATGTTACTGAGTTGTCGAATTTTAAATGTGTTTTTGAAACAGCAGAACGCTTAGATGCACCTACAATTATTGCCGTTGCAGAAAATGAATTTGAGTTTTGTGGAAAAGATTATTTCAGATTTGTTATAGATAAACTCAAAGAGAGTTCAGTACCATTTGCGCTGCATCTTGATCATGGACGTTCTGTCAAAATGTGTCAAAGAGCGATTCAGGCTGGATTTACTTCAGTGATGATTGATGGATCATCATTGAGCTTTGAAGAGAACGTTGAATTAACTAGACAAGTTACTGAGTTAGCTCATTTGGCTGATGTTTCAGTAGAGGCAGAACTTGGGACAATTGGAAATGTAGGTACATCAGATGAGGGTGTAGAAACGACTGAAATCATTTATACGCAGCCTAATCAGGTTATTGAATTTGTCGAAAAAACGAATTGTGATCTTTTGGCGGTTGCGATTGGAACATCGCATGGGTTGTATGCAAAAGGTACGGAGCCTCGCCTGCAGATTGATTTATTAAAAAAATTAAAAAAAGTATCTAGCGTTCCATTGGTGCTTCATGGCGGATCATCCAACCTTGATGAAGAATTAAGTAAAGCTTGTAAAGAAGGGATTCGAAAAATTAACATTGCAAGTGAATACAAAGCAGCAATTTCCAGAGCTTTAAATCGTATAATGAATGAAACAAAAGAAGTAAAGTTTGCATTGATGCTTCCTGCAGCTATTGAAGAGGGCAAGAAAGTTGTAGAACATAAGATGCGTTTGTTTGATAGTGTAGATAAGGCAAAATACTATAGGAGGTAACATGAAGAAAGTAGTCATGATTCATACGAGTGCAGTTTCCTTGAATGATTTGAAAGAACTGTGCAGAAATATTATTCCTAATGTAGAATTGGTGAATTTGATTGATGATAGTCTTTTGGAAGAAGTGAAAAGTAACAATGGTATTACTGCATCCATTATCAGCAGAATGACGACATATGTGCAGATTGCTGAAAAACTAAAAGCGGATGTGATATTTAATCAGTGTTCTTCGGTAGGAGAAGCATTTGATATTGCCAAGAAGACAACAAATATTAAAACATTGAAAATTGATGAGCCAATGGCAAAAAAAGCTGTAGAACTGGGTGAGAAGATTGCGGTTGTTGCAACTGTAAAATCAACTATGAAGCCAAGCTGCAATCTGGTTGCATCGAAAGCATTGGAAGCAGGAAAGAAAGTGAAAATCACAGAATATCTGGTGGATGGTGCACTTGATATTTTAATGAAAGAGAAGAATCAGGAAAAGCATAATCAGCTGTGCTTGGATATGATTCGAAAAGCATGTGAGGAAAATGATGTTGTTGTGCTTGCACAGGGAAGTATGACTGTACTGATTCCATATTTGAGCGATATGCCAAAACCTGTGCTTACAAGTCCAAAACTTGCGATTGAAACATTAAAACAATATTTGGAGGAAGCCGATGAATAAAAAGAATTATTTTCATAGAGTGACAGAATTGACTTCAACTCGTTTTTGGATCAATAATGTGACAAAAGATGAGGCACATTGGGCTATTCGTGAAGGTGCGGTAGGATGCACGCAGAATCCTTCGTATACCTGGAAGATGATGCAGAATCCTGAAATGAAACAGGAAATTGACGCTTTGATTCAACAATATGCTGATTTGCCAACCAATGAAATTGTGGTAAGAATTCAGCGAGATTTAGTAGCGCAGATTGCAGAAATCTTTAAGCCGCTCTATCTTGCATCAGGAAAGAAACAGGGGTATGTCAGCATTCAAGGTGATCCTTTTAGGGAAGATACACAGACGATTGTTCAATATGGATTGTTTAATCGTGAAGTATCAGAAAATATTATGATTAAAATTCCTGTGACAGAAGATGGACTAAAAGCGATTGCAGAGCTTGCATCAAAAGGCATTGCGATTAATGCAACAGAAGTAATGACAGTAAGACAAGCATTAGATGTTTGCGAAGTGTACAAGCAGGCAACAAAGAATCTGGAAAACAAGGCGCCTATTTATTTTTCTCATATTTCAGGTATTTTGGATGAATATCTGCAGAAACTGGTAGAAAAAGAAGGTATTGATGTTCATAAAGATTATTTATGGCAGGCAGGAATTGCTGCGGCAAAAAAGACGTACTGGATGTGTAAACAAGCAAATCCAGAAGTGGGATTTATTGGCGGAGGAGCAAGAGGATTGCAGCACTTTACAGAAATGGTGGGAGCAGATGCAAGTATTACCATTAACTGGAAGAACACTGCAGATCGTCTGCTAGAAGAGAATCCTCCAGTCGTAGAACGTTTCTTCCTAGAAACACCACATGCTGTAATTGATGAATTGGTTGAAAAAATCCCTGATTTCAGAAAGAGTTATTTTGTACATGCGATTGAACCAGAGGAATATGAAGAATTTGGTCCGGTTGTTTTGTTTAGAACTTCATTTGAGAATGCATGGAAAAATGCGGAAAACTACGTTAATCAACAGTTAGGAAGAGAATAAAGAACAGGAAAGGAATCATTTTAATTCTAAAATGATTCCTTTTAAAAAAGTAAAAAAGTTTTGAAAAAGTTGTTGACAGAATGAGGGGTGTCTGATATTATAATTGAGCGTTGCCTAAATAGCTCAGTCGGTAGAGCAATCGGCTGTTAACCGATCGGTCACAGGTTCGAGTCCTGTTTTAGGCGCCATTTGGCTCGTTGGTGAAGCGGCTTAACACAGCGCCCTTTCACGGCGTCATTCACGGGTTCGAATCCCGTACGAGTCACCATTTTTGGATCCTTAGCTCAGTTGGCAGAGCAACTGACTCTTAATCAGTGGGTCTAGGGTTCGAATCCCTAAGGATCCACCACTAAGAATATATTATCCCATGAACAAAGCGTTCATGGGATTTTTTGATTTTCGTTCTCATTTATCAGACCTACTGATTAAGAGTCAGTGGGACTATTGTTTTTTGGGGAGTTGAATCTAGGGAGAGTTCTTGATTACAATATGATTTAGATTGCAAGCATTTTGTAATTATGCGTTTTGTCTAGAATAAATAGCGATGCTGACAGTGTCTTGACGACCAAGGGATGCATTATTGTGTTTGAGATACCAAAGATACTTGATCAGATTCAAGATTATGATCATATGAGTTCATTGGGAAAATGGGTTTACTTCCTGCGTTATGGAAACAAAGTAGATGATTCTGTTATCCAGAAGTTGAGTGTGGAACCTGTGTTCAAAAAAGCACTGGAGGTAGTGAAGATGGTCAACAATGATCAGAGAATCAAAGATGCAGCATTTGCGAGAATGCGTCATGAACTTGAATTGAATCAGTCGCGTTATGAAGGTAAACAAGAAGGTAGACTGGAAGGTCATGCAGAAGGAGTGCAGAATGTGATGACAATTATGCAGATGCTGAAAAAAGGACTAAATCTAGAGCTGATTCAGAAAGAAACTGGAATAGAACTGGAAAAGATTTTTGAGATTCAGATTTTAATGCAGTGAAAGTAGTTTGCATCCCATGAACACTTAGTTCATGGGATTTCTTTATGTGAAAACAAATCTCACAAAGTGTAAATTGTTTTGAGGAGATGAAAGTGATAAAATCCAAAAGTATTGGTAGTTTGAGGTGTTTTATGAAAGTGTTTAGAAAGTTATTTGCAATAATCATGTGTGTCTTGCTTATGGCAACAATGTTTCTTCCATTGAGAGCTGAAGATACAACAGAAGCAACCATTTTATTTACTCATGATTTGCATTCTCACTTGCTTCCTGCAGAAGATGAAGATGGTGGAGAATATGGCGGATATGCTCGCTTAATGACTGTTATTAATGAACAGAAAGAGAAATATCCCAATGCAATTTTGGTAGATGGCGGTGACTTTTCTATGGGTTCACTGTTTCAGACTGCATTTGCGACATCTGCTATTGAACTCAGAATTATGGGACAGATGGGTTATGATGCAACAACTTTTGGTAATCATGAATTTGATTATCTTCCAGAAGGTTTAGCATCTATGCTGAATGTAGCGGTTGATTCTGGTGATCCTGTGCCTGCGATTGTCGACGCAAATTATCTGCCACCTGAAAAAGGTGAAGAAAGCTATACAGATGATTCTGAAATGATGTGGAATGCATTAGATAACTATGGTGTGAAAGACTATATTATCTTAGAACGTGGTGGTATTTATTATGTGCTGTTTGGATTAACAGGATTTAATTCAGATGAATATGCACCAAACTCAGGAATGATTTTAGATGATCCTAGTGAAACTGCACAGCGTATTGTAGATGAGGCAACTGCAGAATGTGTTGAACTTTATGGTGTTGAACCGGTTGTAGTAGCACTTTCTCATAGTGGTACTTCTAATGGTGAAGGTGAAGATTATGAGCTGGCTAAGGCAGTCAATGGAATTCATGTGATTGTTTCTGCACATACACATACAACATTAAATGAACCAATTATCGTAAATGATACTTATATTGTATCTGCAGGATGTTATGGTAAGAATCTAGGAGTAGTTCAGTTGGAAGTTTTAAAGGATGGTACTGTTGAATTAACGGATTACGAACTGATTCCAATTGATGAAACGGTTAAAGAAGATGAAAGAATTGCTTCTTTAGTAGAAGATTATAAAGCTGAAGTCGAAGAGAATTATTTGTCTAAGTATGGAATGACATTTGATCAAGTGCTGCTAAATAATCAGATTGAATTTGAAACTGTATCTGAAGTCAAAGGTTCACAACATGAGTCAACATTAGGAAACTTGTTTTCTGATGCATATAAATGGATGATTGAAAAGACAGTTGGAGAAACTGTTGATGTTGCAGTGACTGCCAATGGAGTGATTCGTGAATCACTTCCATTAGGGGACATCAATGTATCTGATGTCTTTAATGCTGCATCACTTGGAGTAGGTACTGAAGGTGAACTGATTCTGATTTATCTGACAGGAAAAGATTTGAAAACAGTGTTAGAGATTGATGCATCTGTCTATCCTTTAATGAAGGCAGCAGGACTGTATTTATCGGGCGTAGAGTATTCTTATAACTTAAATCGTATGATTTTCAATAAAGTAGATTATGCCATGCTGAAAAGAAATGATGGTACACTTGAAGAGATTGAAGATGATAAGATGTATAAAGTTGTTGCAGGAATGTATGCAGGTCAAATGCTAGGGTCAGTAAAAGATAAATCATTTGGTTTATTATCAGTAACTCCTAGAGATGCTGAAGGAAATCCAATCGCATCTGATGAATTGGTCAACTTCGTTGTAAAAGATTCAAAGGGCAATCCAGTCAAAGAATGGCATGCGATTTCATCATATCTGTTAGAAATGAATGGTGAAATGGATGAACATTATGCTTCTGTGGATGGACGAAAGATTGTTTATTCCAGCATGAATCCAGTTCATTTATTAAAGAATGCTAATGTGTTTACATATGCACTGCTGGGTATTGCAGCAGTATTGATTCTAGTTGTAGTACTGATTGTAAAACTGCTACAGCAATTATTAAAAAAGAGATCTATGAAGAAAGAACTGTAATCACAGTTCTTTTTTCAGCTTTAGAGTTATATCACAAATGTAAACTGTTTTATATCAAAATGGTAGAAATTCTCAACACTATTATTTACAATATAGCTAAAGAAATGGTTGGATATTCATATCCTTATATTCCAAGCTCTAATTGTTATCTAAGAGGTAAAGTCATGGATAAAAGTAGTATGTTCATGAAACATTCCAGAAAGAAAATATCAATGTGAATTGATATATGAGGTGATTATGAAAAAGTGTGTGATTTGCATAATATTATGTTTTATCTTTTTCTTGGGTTCATGTTCTGTGAGTGATGAAAGACAAATGAAGGAGTATACAAAGATTTCTTCTGAATTAACGGAATTAATGCATGCCACAAAACCATATTCGTCTTATCCGTGGAGAAATGCAGAGGTATGTGTTACAGAAGATTCATTTGAAATACAATATCCTGGACTTGAATACCCAATGGTAAAAGTACTTGAAGATAATGAAAAAGCAAAGATTCAGATGTATTTTCAGTTGAATGAAGAGCTTAATTATAAAAAAGGAACTCAATCTAAACAGGCTGATTTAATCATGTCTTATTATGTCAATATGGGGCAATATAACCAAGTGCTGTACTGTACATTGGAAGCTAATGATGGAAAAGATGTTTATGATTTCCTGTATGATGAAAAATTGAATACGATTTTTGAATATAATGATTCAGTCAAAGAAGAATTGCGTTTTACAAAAGAACTTCAATATTTTATATTAACGCATTGTCAGGGTGCTATAGATTCACTTCATCGTATAGTAGACGAAGCTAAGGATGTTTCTGAATTTCTATTACAAGAAATAGGATATAAGAATATTCTATGGAAGGAAGATCAATCAGCAGATGTACTGGAATATGCATTAATGGATTATTGTGATCAGTATGAAAAGATGACTGATTATTCTGAAATAGGTAACATTTTTCCTCTTTATCAGTGGAGAGGTCAAAAAATGGCGGAAGACTTGTTTGTAGTAGAGAAAGATGGTTTATATGGTGTTATCAATAAAGATAATCTATTGGTTTTACCAATGATATCGACTCAAGTTCCAACGGCAGATGAAAATCATGTTCACTATACACCAGCAGAACAATATCGAAATACATCTCTATATTATTTGCCGCATTCGCAGTATCAAACATGTCAGGGAGAACATGGCTCAAACGGATATTACTATTTCCTGATTGAAGGAGCAGATCAAGTGATTAAGACTACTTATGGACATGAAGGACCTTACGGAATTGCTGAGTTCAAAGGAAATGAACTAAATGGATTACTGAACACTTATGAATTAATCAGAGAAAGTGATTCAACTGAAAATATTATATGGATAGAAGAAACACGTTTTGAAAAAACAGGGAAGTATGGTGTTTTCTCTGAAGAAGGCATTGTAACTGATGCTATTTATGATGATGCACTATTTATTGATGCTGATCTTGCTGCAGTAAAGAAAGGTGAACATTGGGGTTATGTGGATGACTATGGTAATGAAGTAATTCCTAATATCTACAATACCTGTATGAATGTAAGCTATTATGAGTTTGTTTATCCTGCAAAAGATGGATATGTTGTCGTGAAAGATGATAATAATCTGTTTGGTGTGCTTGATTATAATGGTAATGTGCTTGTTCCTTTTGATTATGAATTTGCAACTCCATATTTTGATAAATCTGTACTTTTGAAAAGAAATAATGAATGGTTTCAAGTAGAACCATTTACTGCAACTTATACATCGCTGAATTTTTCACTTTCTTCAGGTGTAGTAAAAGCAAGAACATAGATTAAAGGAGGAACTTACATGAAGAAATCAATATTATTAGATGTTTTGATTGTCTTGTTATTCTCTTTTTTATGCTATGTACAGGCTCAATGGTTTGTTTTTTCATTGAGATGGGGATTGGGGGAATTTAATGCTTTTCTTATAGGATTAGTCTTTCTTGGAATAAGTTTTGTTTTGTTGAAAGTTAAAACGGGTAGCAATATAGATGCTTTGATTGGGATTGCAATTATTTTTGTTGTAAGTACTTGGCTGAATATAAGCTTTAATCATCTTCCATGCAGATTGATGGATTATCGTTTAAAAACATACTATAAAAATGAATATGATGCAAATGTAATTTTAAGAGGAAAAACAAGTTATCGTGGTACTGCATATCTTGTTTATTACCTTGAGGATGAACCTGAATATCCATTTCGTGCCTATGCAGAATTTGGTGATCGAGATTTGGATTATGAATATCATCATGCAGTTACAGCTATGATGATTGATGACCAGCTTGAAAAAGAACTGGCTGATTTGATTGATGGAACATTTAAAATGAGCACAGATTCATTGAGCGTTAAGATTAATGGAAAACCAGAGTCTTTGGAATTTGAAAAGCTTATTGAGAATACTTCGTTTATTCAGATGTACTGTATTCTTGATAAAGAAATGAGTGAAAACAAAGATGAACTAGTTCAAAATGTTTATGATTATCTTCGTCCAACTTTTGATAATATTGAAAGTTCGATTTACTTTGCGTTTGTTGAAGATCCAATTCACTGTGAGAAGTTAACCAGTGATTTTAAGAAGGAAGAACATGTTTATGTCCGTTTGGATCGTCCGTTCATACTAGATGATAATGAAGAATCAAAGTTACAGGATGAAGTGGACGGAAAATGGGAACAGAAGATTGTTGAATCAGGTGTGTTTGATGAGTACTGTAGCAATCCTTCTTTCATTTTGTTTGAGAAAATAGAAAATACATACGCCATTAAAGCTCATGCAAAGGATGTACCGACAATTTCAGCAAAAATGAATGAAGATGGTACTTATTCTACTGAACGTTTCTATATTGTAGAAAAAGAATGGGAATATGAAAAAGAATCATCAAATCATAAAGCGAAACTAGAAATGCGAGTTCAACTTCATCATAGTGAATTAGAATCAATTGAATGTCATTTATACGTACCAGAAGAAATAGTTCCAAATCATGCGTTTGCGTATGATGATAAAAAACGATGTTTGTATAAGAAGAATGATAGTGAAATAAATTTATCAGAAGATCTTCAGAATCAAATAATCATTCATTGTGAAGATGCCATGTACATGTTGGAGGATTTGGATGTTAAAGCACACGAGCTGATGAAAGAAATCCTTGAAGAAAAAGGTTTAGGTCCTGTTGTTTGGAATCATGCATTGTTGAATGGAGAATAAGCATGCTATGGAAACGTTAATGAAAGTGATGAAATGGATAGGTACAATCTTACTTTTGCTTCTAATTTGTTTTCTTCTTGGTTATTTAATGGATTATCAAAAAGAAAGGATAACTGAATCTTTGCTTAGAAATCATATTGAGAAGTATGTAGGAGAAATTGAGTTTTTAGAATCAAAGTCTGAACTTACTTCTAAAGGATCTTATTTTCGTGTAAAAGGATATCCTCACTCTATCTATTCTTATAATGATACTGATGTAGCTTTTTATAATGAAAAAGTCAATTCAATTCAAATCAATCAGCTTTATTATGAAGAAATTAAAGAAGTACTTGAGAACTATTTTAAAGATCAAGAAGTTGTCTTTCATTTTACATGTGGCCTTTCCTATTTGGATTCAAGTCAGCAAATACAAGAGATTCTAGACATAGATAAAAGTTTAGTTGAAAAACTGTGTGTGTCTAATTCAAAAGAAGCAAACTTTAACATTTTGATCACTGCAGTTTTCCCAAGTAAATCTTGTATTGATTTAGATGAAACAAGCAAGAATTTATATCTTTTCTTACGTGATGAATATGCTGAAATGAATGCAGAAGTCTCTGTTTATCTTGCGAATGCAAATGATATTGGTTTTTTTGAGGATCAGAAATTATATGAGTATTTTTCTTATGCAGATAAACGTTTGACTTCTCAAGATGCATGCGTCAGAGGGAAGATGGATTGTTTGTTTTGGAATGATACATGCAATGCTGTATCGATAAAACAGCCAGAAGGAATTATGAAACAACTAAAAAGAAAATATGAAGAATTCTATGGGTATCGTTTTAATATTGTGGATTATTCATGTACAAAGGATAATAAGAAAGCAGTTTGTGAATACACGATAGAGCGTGTGAAAAATGGACTGACATATGAAGGAATGCTAGAATATGAAGATTGCAGCAGTATAAAAGAGCATATAGAAACAAACAAGGATTTATTTAAAGAACAGATGAAGATAAAATGAGAATAGTGATTTTGAGATAATATATAGAACGAATTGTAAATAATGTTTGTTGAAGAACAATCCAAGTAAAAAGCAGAGTATAACAAAGCATCATTACCGGATGAGTAATTGTTTAACAGAGGTGAGAAGGCCTACAAGAAAAAGAAAACATGTGAAGAAATAAATGATATAGTACTGATTTATAATTGTTAAATTGTTATAATATGAAATATAAAGAGATAAGAGGTGACAACATGAAAGTATGGCAAAAGTATCTTGAAGTAGAGATGGAAGCACTGAGAAAAATAGAAGAAACTCAGGCAGAAAACATTGAAAAAGCAGCTCGTATTCTTGCAGAATGCACAAAAAATGATGGAATCATTCGCGTCTTTGGGTGCGGACATTCACATTTGGTAGCAGACGAAGTATTCTATCGTTCAGCTACTCTGGGGAATGTACAAGCCGTGTTAGAAGAAGCTGTAACAGGCAACACTCAAATTTACAAATCTGGATTCCTTGAAAAAATGGAAGGATATGCAGAAAAGATTGTGGATTACACACGTTTACAGAAAAATGATGTTGTCATCTGCATTTCTAATTCTGGAAATAATGCTGTAACATTGGAATTTGCAAAGGTGTGCCAGGAAAGAGGGTATCCTGTCATTGTACTCAGCAATCCAGAATACTCAGAAACATTAAAACCACGTCACAGCTCAGGTAAACACTTGAAAGATTTTGGGGATGTCGTCATTTCAAACTGTTCACCAATTGGTGATGCAGCAGTTGAAATAGAAGGTATGCCAATGAAAGTAGGGGCTACTTCTTCTATTCCATTCCTGTTTTTAATCAATGCGATTTTGGCTGAAGCGGTAGATATGTGTGTAAAAGATGGTTTCATTCCTGACGTTTATTACAATGGATCACTGCGTGTTAATAATCCGAAGATTGGTGAACATAATTTTGCGATTATTGACAAGTATTTCTATCGTATGAGAAATCTCTAAAAAGAATTATAGAAGTTTTGATTATTAGATACATCAAAAGAAATTTAGAATACCCAAACACATATGGCAGCTTGTTCATATGTGTTTTATTTTGGACAGGATGTATAATAAATGGAAACATGTTGATTACAGATATTGAGTTGGATTATAGTTAGATTTCTTACTATGAATTGTACTTTTGTGTTGATTCATGTAATATAAAAGTAACTTACCGGTAAATTGGCGCATAAAGTAGCCGGTTCGCCGGTTTTTGCTTAATGGGAGGTATAGGCATGAAAAACAAGAAAAATCTTATTCTTCACTTACTCTCCATAATGATTTTATGTGTTGGTTATGTATCAACTCGATATGTATTTTTTGATTTGCATGGCATGCAGGGATGGCCGCTGGTACTTTTTATATGCGGTTTGATAATAATCTGTATTTCTTTGATTTTCAAAGGAAGACAAACGCCTATTTTTACGGCTTTAGCCTATAGTGCGGGTTTTGCAACAGGTGTGATTTTTCAGACCACCGGACTTGATGCGGGCGGTGGCAGGACAAATAACCTTTGGATGATATGGACAGTCGTATTTGTCTGCTTCTCTTTGGCATCCATCCTCACTGATTTGTTTGCGATAAGAAAGATTCAATAAGATAAGAGGTACCTTTATGAAAACAAAAACTAAACTCAGACTTATCAGCTTGGCTATGTTCGTTGTAGCAGTTGTATTCGTGTTCTGTGCACTGGCTTGTCCTACTCTGGGCAGAACCATTTATATTGGAGATTTCGCTTTTGGTGCTGAAGAGTGGCGCTTGTGCTATAAGATTTATGCTATCGTTATGGTGTCATTGTTTGGTGTATCCTTCTTTGTAAAAGAAAAGAAATAGCTAGGAGGTGCAGCATGAAAAAGAAATACATAGCTATTGTGCTAGCGGTTATTTTTCTTTGGTTTGTAGCTGGTGTTATTGACTTTGCTCTAGTACATAGTTATCACAAATCTCTGTTCAGTATTTGTGTTGAGCCAATGCAGGATGGCGGTTCAGGAAAGTATGCTGGACTTGGATACTCCTTTGATATTGAGGGGAACTTTACACCAGACACTTCAGACTATGGAGTAACATCATATAGAGGATACATCCTTGGCCAAGAAGTAAGTCGGGGATTCTGGGAAAAGATGCTTGTCAGTGAAACCTATTATTTTTCAAAAATTAACTTCAATATGTCCTTTGCAAATTGGACTGATGATAGCCATTTTTATGCTGCTTCACTTAATTCTGATAAGTATATTGAAAGCAGCAAACTTCATTTACCTGTTTTCCTCTTTTCATCACTGGATGAACTAAACAACTTTAAACAAACTTATGAGAATATTTTGTCAATGAATCAGTCATGGGATGAAGTGTCCTCGTTTGAAGAAATCATTGAAGAAATTGATGAAGATTTTTTTGATGGTCGATCGTTAGGATTAATTTACGTTAGTGCGAACAACTGTACACATCGTTTTGCAGTTTCCGATGTTTATGTTGAAGAGGATACAATTCATTTTGAAGTGAAGGAAACCACGAATGCCGAAACTGTTGACACTGCAATGGCAGGCTGGTTTATTACTGCTGAAATTCCAAATGATATTTTGTTTGAAGAAACAAAAATTGATGCTTTCATAAAGTGATTCAATAGAAAGAGGTGTCTATGGGAATCTTTGAACTGTTTGAAATAGGACTGTTTACTGCATTATGGAAGTGGACCAATCCAATATTAACCCTTATTGTTTATTCATGCATTTTGGCAGGAATGATCATTCAATGTTTTTTTAGGAAAAAATATATGATTTCATCAATTAGATGGAGTTTTGTCATATTGTGTCTTGCTGCAGCCATTTTGTGTGAGTGTTTTTGGCATTTCATAACAGGGTGGAAACGATTGACTGTAGATATAGTTTACGGTTCAGTGATATGCATGATGTTAGGTGCGTTGATTTTAGAACTTGGTTGTAAAATGAGAAAGGTAAAGTTTTAGCTATGTGTGAGAATTATCGTCAATTTAAAGAGTTAAACTTGATAATGATATTTACTTGCCTAGTGAGGTAATAAAAACTATAGTAAGTATTTTTGAGAAAGCTGAAAATTTGAAAGGAGAACTCGAATGAAAATGTTATCACTCATTGCTTTTCGCAACGCAGCTTTTCTTATACACTAAAAGTGTCTAAAGAAAAGGAGGAGCTCCAAAATGCTAAATGAAAATATAAGGGCAATTCGAAAATCAAAAGGACTGTCTCAAGAAGAACTTGCGATAAAATTAAATGTTGTTCGTCAAACCATTTCAAAGTGGGAACAAGGACTTTCTGTTCCTGATTCAGCTATGCTGCTTTCATTGTCTGAGGTGCTGGAAACCTCGGTTAGTGTTTTGCTTGGAGAATCAGTGACAGAGGTGCGTGAAAACGAACTAAAGGTGATATCAGAAAAATTAGAAATCATTAATTTGCAGCTTGCGATGAATCGCGAGGCAAAAAGAAAAAAACTGCAATTGTTCTTCATCCTCTTATGTACAATCATTGTTTTTGTTTTTATTCTGCTGGCACGATTTGACAGTCCTTATCTCGATTGGGATTATAGTGATCCAGAAAGGGCAGTGGTTGGAGTTGCATTTCATGCATTCGAATGGATTTTTGTGAGGGTTTCACCTCTGCTTTTCATTGGTTCGATTGCTGGACTCATCATAAATCGTAAAAATAACACTGGCTCATCCTTGTGATGAGCCAGTGTTTTTGAAATAGAGGGTCTATTGATCGTGTGATCAAAGCTATTCATATTTCTTTCCGATAAGATAGGCAGGAATCAGTAAAGTTCCTAGCAAAAGAAAAGAGATAAGATAACCACTGAATTCAATAGGAATCACCATGTTGAAAAGAAAGACAAGAACAGGAGTTAAGAGTAAAAGGATACATGACCAGATTCTTAAATAATTTGAAATATGAGGCCAGTTGCTATTGTTAAAGTGAATTCCAGGCATGTTCATACGGAAAAATCCATCTGAATAGAAATTAATATGGTTCTCATCATAATATGCTGGAAGATGATCGCGAACGATAAAAGTAAAATAGCTGCTAAACACAAATGATGCAATGATGAGTGGAAGGAATAAATAGAGTTGAAGCGAATTGTCATCTACAAGGAACATTAAAACTGTTTCTGCGATTGAAATGAGCAAACAAATGATGAAAAAAAGAATTCTCTTTCTTTTAGTTGATCTGTTGGTTTGTGTTTCCGTTTCTTTTAGCGTTATTGCTTGTTTAACAAGCGTTTCAACATCTTCAGTATTCAATTCCTGTTGAATGCTTTTTTTACATTGAAGCAGTTCTGTAACTGTTACATCAAGGATGTCTGCTAGAGGAATAAGCAAAGAAACATCTGGCATATTTGCTCCAGTCTCCCATTTACTGATTGCTTTTGATGAAACAAGCAGTTTTTCAGCCAATTCTTTTTGAGTTAATCCTTTTCCTTTTCTTAGTTCATATAAAAATGAACCAAATTCAGTTTTGTCAATATTAGACATGATACCACCTCCGATTTCAGTATGCTTTCGGATAATCATATTATCAACCGAGCTATATTAGAAATCAAGAAATGGAAGGTAGAGGATTACTCGACTTGACAAAATAGATAAATATTTATTTGCCTTAATGAAACTATGAAGAATATAAACATGTTATTTGAGAACGATTAATAGATACGATACAAGAATTTTAGAAGATTAGAACACATATGGACTGCTTGTTCATATGTGTTTTTTTAGTTTAGTGAGCGCATAATTTATTGAAAAAAACAGGTATAATAATTTTTTATTACCGAATGAGTTGTTATTTAACAAGTGTTACAGACAATTGTGCATTTATATTGATATATACCCCCAAGGGGTATATAATGTGTTTGGAAATGAGGTGGCATGATGGAGTGCTGTAAGACAACACAAAGAAGTGAAGAAGAATTAAAGGATCTGATTCATCGTTTGAATCGCATTGAGGGTCAGATTCGAGGAATAAAAAATATGGTGGAGAATGATGCTTATTGTCCTGATATTTTAACTCAGTCATCTGCAGTGAGCGCTGCAATGAATGCGTTTAATCGAGAACTATTGAATCATCATCTACATCATTGTGTGATACGAGATATCAAAGAAGGGAATGAAGAGGTAGTCGATGAATTGACAAAGCTTCTTCAAAAACTGATGAAATGAGGTCAATATGAAACAGTATAATGTAACAGGAATGAGCTGTGCAGCCTGCTCAGCTCGTGTAGAAAAGGCAGTATCAAATGTTGAAGGTGTCACAAGCTGTTCGGTAAGTCTATTAACTCATTCAATGGGTGTAGAGGGTACTGCAAGTGAACAGGCAGTTATTAAGGCAGTTGAAGATGCAGGCTATGGTGCAAGTATAAAAGGTGCAGAAAAGACAAAGAGTCAAAATGAAGATGCACTGGAAGACAAAGAAACACCTGTATTAAAAAGAAGACTGATTGCGTCTTTAGGCTTTTTGGCTGTGTTGATGTATTTTTCAATGGGTCATATGATGTGGAACTGGCCAGTTCCTGCATTTTTTGAACACAATCATGTTGCACAAGGTATTTTACAGATGCTGCTGGCAGGGATTGTGATGGTCATCAATCAGAAGTTCTTTATCAATGGATTTAAAGGTCTTTTGCATAAAGCTCCCAATATGGATACTTTAGTAGCTATGGGATCTATGGCCTCGTTTGTCTATAGTACATATGCATTGTTTATGCTGAGTGAAGCACAGCGTATTGGGAATGTAGCAGGTATTCATGAATGGATGCATGAATTTTATTTTGAATCAGCCGCAATGATACTAGCTTTGATTACAGTTGGAAAGATGCTGGAAGCACGCTCAAAAGGAAAGACAACAGATGCATTGAAAGGACTAATGAAACTGGCGCCAAAGACTGCTGTGATTCTAGTCAATGGGAAAGAAACAACAGTTGCGATTGAACAGGTGAAAAAGGGCGATGTGTTTGTGGTGAAGCCTGGCGAAAGCATTCCTGTAGATGGAGTGGTTGTAAAAGGCCATAGTGCAGTCAATGAATCTGCGTTAACTGGAGAAAGTATTCCTGTTGATAAGGTAGAAGGCGATGCAGTCTCTGCAGCCACCATCAATCAGTCAGGATATTTGGAATGTGAGGCTACACGTGTAGGGGAAGATACAACACTGTCTCAGATTATTCAGATGGTTTCTGATGCGGCTGCAACCAAAGCACCAATTGCGAAAGTTGCGGATAAAGTATCTGGTGTGTTTGTGCCTGCAGTGATTACAATTGCGCTTGTTACAACGGTAATCTGGCTGCTTCTTAAAGAAACCATCGGATTTGCACTGGCACGAGGCATTTCCGTGCTTGTGATTAGCTGTCCATGTGCACTAGGTCTTGCAACACCAGTTGCGATTATGGTAGGAAGCGGTATGGGTGCCAAACATGGTATTCTGTTTAAAACTGCAGTTTCATTAGAAGAAACCGGAAAAGCTGATGTGATTGCACTGGATAAAACAGGAACGATTACTTCTGGAGAACCTATTGTGACAGATCTTGTGTGTGCTGATGAGGTTACAGAAACAGAACTTTTGAAACTGGCAGGTGCACTTGAAATCAAGAGTGAACATCCACTGGCAAAAGCAATCATGAAAAAAGTCACTGAACTGAATTTGAACTGTGATCCAGCAGATGAATTTAAAGCTCTTCCAGGAAATGGCTTGGAAGGTCTAGTCAACAATGTAAAATGTTATGCAGGGAATGCTTTTTTTATTGAAAAACATTGTTCATTGTCTGCTTTGATGAGAAAGAAAGCTGAGGCTTTGGCAGATGAAGGGAAAACACCACTGTTTTTCTGTCAGAATCGTGAACTAAAAGGAATCATTGCAGTGGCTGATGCAATCAAGCCAGATTCAAAAGAAGCGATTGCACAGATGAGAAATCTAGGATGTCATGTAGTAATGCTGACTGGAGATAATGAAAAGACCGCTAAAGCAATTGGTAAAATTGCAGGTGTTGATGAAGTCATTGCAGGAGTCCTGCCATCAGGAAAAGAAGCGGTCATTCGCAGATTAAAAAATAAAGGCAAAGTGATTATGGTTGGTGATGGCATCAATGATGCACCTGCTTTAACACGTGCAGATATTGGGATTGCGATTGGTGCGGGTACAGATGTAGCGATTGATGCTGCAGATGTTGTCTTGATGAGAAGTACACTGATGGATGTTCCGGCAGCACTAAGACTTAGTCGTGCAGTTCTTACAAACATTCATGAGAATCTATTCTGGGCATTTTTCTACAACAGCATTGGTATTCCACTGGCTGCGGGTGCATTTGTTGCCTTTGGACTTAAACTGAATCCAATGTTCGGTGCTGCAGCTATGAGCTTATCCAGTTTCTGCGTTGTAACGAATGCATTGCGTTTAAATGGCTTTAAGATGTATAATGCATCTAAAGATAAACCAAAGAGAAAATCAAAAGAGAAGGAGATGAAATCAATGGAAAAGACAATGAAAATTGAAGGCATGATGTGCATGCACTGTGAAAATCGTGTAAAAAAGACACTGGAAAAAATTGAAGGTGTTGAATCTGCAGTGGTATCTCATGAAGCAGGAACTGCAGTTGTAACACTGAATGCAGAAGTATCCAATGAAGTATTAAAATCAGCTGTTGAAGCTCAGGATTATACAGTAATTTCAATTGACTAAGAATGGGAAACCATTCTTTTTCTTTTGTGTTATAATATAGATGAAAGCAGGTACAACTATGAATATTAATGAATATCAAAAACTGGCAATGACCACACTGAATCCTAAACTCAGTCAAAAAGAAATCCTCATCAATGGTGTGATGGGACTTTGCGGAGAAGCTGGAGAAGTGATTGATCATGTCAAAAAACATCTGGCTCAGGGGCATGAACTGGATAAAGAAAAAATGATCAAAGAACTGGGGGATGTTGCCTGGTATCTTGCTGAAACGGCTTATGCGCTGGATGTAGAACTTGAAGAAGTATTCGTAAAAAACATAGAAAAGCTTAAAAAACGTTATCCTGAAGGTTTTGATGAAAGTCGTTCAATACAAAGAAATAAAGATGAGAATCCTTCTGAAAATTAGTCAGAGGGACCTCATCTTTTCTCTATAGAAACACAAAGATAGCCAAGAAGGTGATTTGATGAATGCACATGCAGCATTGTTTCAAAGATTGAAACAATCTAAGTTTAGAAATAGTTTTCATTTGAAACAGAAAGATAAACAATATGTCCTTGAAAAAGGAATGAATGTCATTGAACAGCATGCATCAGACTTTGTGCAGAATCGGTTAAGTGATAAAGAACCTGAAAATGATGGGTCTCAGACGCCAATGAAAGGTCATCCTGTATTTATTGCCCAGCATGCAACAGGGACTTGCTGCAGAGGGTGTCTTGAAAAGTGGCATCATATTCCAAAGGGGTATCCACTTTCTCTTGTTCAACAAAAATATATTGTGTCTGTTTTAGTAAATTGGATTCATCAGGAAATGGAGGGGCAGAAATGAACAGAATTTTAGAAATGCATTTTCAAAAGTATCCTTTTATGGAAATTCAGGATGCTGTAAAACTTATCTTTCAAAGTGAATTTGGGCCAGGACATTTGATAGAAAATACAGAAGCTGCAAAGAAATGGTTAATCAAAGAAATTGAAGAAACAAAAGATGCACAGCCAGAAATTATTGAATTATCAGATGATTTGGTTCGCCTTCATTTAGGGCATATGAGTGAAAAACATGCAGAGTTGATTTTAGATGCAATGATTGACACTGCTCATGAAGTAAAAGGATCCATGGAAAAACTTTATCAGAAACTGGATATCTTAAAAGAAATGAATCAGTTTTCACTGAATGAAATTGATGATTATCTACATAAATATTTAAATGGAAAAACATTGGTTGTTTCTCATACTGATAAATATCGTGAAATCTATCATCCGCATTATCGTGTATTAAAGAAAGAACTTGCTGAAAAAGTCATCACTGAACTGCATCAATAAGGTGCAGTTTTCATTTGGTTTGAGGTATAATTGAAAAGAAGTGAGGAAATTATTATGAAACAGAAAGTCATGATTAAATCTCTGGATGCAGCGTATGATATTGTATCTGTTGTAACAATTCCAGAAACAAATAAAGAGTGTTATCCCGTCGTAGTCTTATGTCATGGTACAGGAAGCAACAAAGATGAAGCTGGTAATTTATATGTTGAATTAGCAGCAAAACTGGAAGAAACTGGGATTGCCTCAGTACGTTTTGATTTTGTAGGCAATGGTGATAGCAAAGAAGACTATATTGGATATACACTGACAAGTGCAGTGAGTGATGTCAAAAGTATTGTAGAGTTTATCAAACAGAATGCACTGTTGGATGAAACCAGAATGGGAATTGTAGGATTCTCACAAGGCGGCAGTGTTGCAGCACTTTCTGTGGGTGCTATTAAAGAGTTCAAGTGCATGGTTGGATGGTCAGCAGCACTTAGTTTGGAAAGCTTAGCTACAGATGAAATGAGAAAGACAGCAGATGTGCAGGGATGGTCATGGCTGGATTTTGATTTCAGAGATTCTGTTCGTCTTTCAAAACAGTGGATGGATGAAGCTGCGAAGATGGATCTGATTCCAATCTTAAACAAAAGACATCTTCCAATGCTGGCAGCTGCAGGAACACTGGATACAGTCGTTCCATGTGAATGTTCAAAAAAGATGGTTGAAGCGACCAATCATCCTGACTCTGAACTCTATTTAGTGGAAACAGATCATATTTTCAGCGTGTTTGAACATGATAAGGCATGGCCAAAAGTAATTGCCAAGACAGCATCATGGCTGAAAGAACAGCTGTAGGTGAACTATGGAAATTGTATTAAATCAAATCTCATGCAGTTTATTGGATTGTACATCAGGTACATATCATATTGGTACATTAAGAGATGATTTCAGTGAATTGGAAAAGAAGACAGCAGAGAGTTTTATTAAAAAAGCATTTGGAGCACATCCAAAGGATGCTTTTCTAACAGAAAAAAGTCCTGCATGGCTTAGACACCAGCAGGATATCGAAGATTTAGAAAAGTACATTGAAGAAGTGGCTGGAGCTTGGTACAACATGAAAATGAAGGCTGGACTTCACGAAGTCAGCAGTTTCTTTGTGGTCAGCTATCAGCGTGATGGCATGGAAGAAGTTCTATTTTTAGATAATGTTCTTTCTGAAGCTATGATTATACAAGCTGTACCAGCAGTTTCAGGATTAGATTATCAGATGATGAAAATTAATTCTGTTGTGACTTCTTCTTTTTCTAAAAAAGATCGCTTTTTGATTTGGCAGTGGCGCAATGAAGATTTGCGTATCAAAGAAGATCCAGCACAGATTGAAGGGGAAACACTTCATTTGTGGAGTGAGAAACTATTTCACTTAAAAGCAGACAAAACAGAAAAAGAAATCTATCAGGTGATTGAACAGGCTGTTAAAGATATTTCATTCAATCATGGTATTCCTGTTGAACAGACACTTCCTGAACTGAAGGCAGTACTTTCTGAACCAGAAAAAATAGTGCCTGAACAGATTGCCAAAGCAGTCTTTGAGCATCGTCCAGATGCACAGGTTGTGCTGCGTGAAAGAATGGCAATGAAAGGGATTAGTGAACCTGTCTCTTTTGATTCTGCACGTTTAAGTAAAAAAGACCGTACATTAAAGATGGTGACAGACTCAGGAATTGAAATCATTGTCCCATCTAGTTTATTAAAACGTACAGATTTAATTGAAATTACAACACATGAAGATGGTACTTCATCGATAGAGCTTCATAACATTTCACAGCTTAAAAACAAGTAGCCAGAGATCAACTCTGGCTTTCTTATCAATTCACCAGGTTTTGATATATTAAAAAGTGAAAAATCATTAAAATTAAAGTGAAGCAGGAGGAATCATTATGCTGAAAAGAACTTTATTTTGAAGCATGTGCTTCCTGTGCATCAAGGCTTTGAATTGAGCGTTTCTTTTGAAATACAAAAGATATCTTGTCAGTTTTAGGAAAGGCTTGCAATTTTGATGACGTGTGATATAATATACAAGCAATTGCGCGTGTGGCGAAATTGGTAGACGCACTAGACTTAGGATCTAGCGCCTTCGGCATGGGGGTTCGAGTCCCTTCACGCGCACCACTTGTTGAATAATCCCTTTAAATCAAGGTTTTCCGATGATTCAAAAGGGATTTTTTTATTGGAAATTATTACCACAAATCTTTCAAAAGGACAGTATTGTTACCACAGTCCAAGAAAAATGCATTTTTTCAGATGATTGTGGTAAGTTTTCTTGTTTAAGAAATTACCACATTCTTTTTTTATATTAGACTTGTTGGCATGATTTCACTCATTTTTACTGCAGAATCAATCTTAGATTGGAAATCAAGATGTGAATAAACATTTGCGGTTGTAGAAATCGTTGAATGGCCTAACCACTTTTGAACTTTGACAAGGTTTTCGCCCTTGCTTAACATAATGGTTGCACATGTGTGACGAAGATCATGAAAGCGAATATGTCGTAAATCATGTTTTTTTAGCATACGATTGAAATGTTGTGTAATAAAACCAGGTTTAATACGATTACCTAGCTCATCGACATAGAAATATCCAATATACTCAGGGTTGTAACTTCTTCCTGAGATTTTTTTATTTAGAGCCTGTTCAGTTTTCATTTTTAATAAAAGATCTTCAAATTGACGAATAAGAGGATAGGTTCTTTCCCTTGCATTGTTTTTTGTACGTTCCTTTTCAATTTCAACAAGTTTTCCATCAATGTTTGCGTTGGTTACAACATTGTCGATAATCAGTATGTGATTTTCAAAATCAACATTACTCCATTTGATGCCTACAATTTCCTCTCGTCTTAGTCCATAAAAGGATGCCAAGTAGACAGCTAACTCTAGTGGATCACCTTTGAATATTTCAAACAGTTCATTCAATTCTTCGATGGAATATGCGCTGCCTGTATATTTGCGTTTTTTAGGTTTAATAACTGCATCTGCAGGATTCTCAGTAATTAACTTTAATTTAACAGCATATTTTAAAGCTTGATTGATATTGATATGACGCTTCAGGATTGTGTTTGTAGATATTTGATCATGTTCCATTGCATAATTGTAATAGTTCTCTAAATCAATTGCAGTTAATTCATTGAGACGAATTTCCTTTTCTTTAAAATATGGAGCTATTCTGTTATTGATATTCATTGCATAGGCTCCATACGTACTTTCTTCTAGGCTCCTGCGTGCTGCTTTTAACCAGAAGCTAAGAAAATCAGAAAATAGCATATCTGGGTGAATTTCACCAGAGAACTGTTGTTTTCCTTCAGAGTTACTTTTGGTTGAAATCTTAGTGAATAATCCAGATAGTTTATCTGTGTTGGGATTACCATACAGATATTGTTTTAAATCCACTTTTTTGCCTTTTTCAGGTACTTTGAAGCAAGAAAGGATATTTTCCATTAATCTTGTTGCTTGTTTCTTATTTCCGCGTATTTTAAGTTTAGTGGATATAGAAGAAAACTTTCTTTTCCCTTCATGATCATAATAAATGATGACAATGTGCCATATTCCTTTGATATCTCTTAAATATCCAGATGTTTCTTTTTTTCGTTTACCAGATTCTTTCACGTTGATCCTCCTTTGACAGTTCACTGGCACATTCATTGTAAAATGACTGGTCAACCATGTCGAAGTTGCAATTGTGTTTATTGCACATTTGACTGTTCGGGTAAATCAAGAAAATTGAGAATATGATATTTTGGGATATAGAAAACTCTGCCAATCTTAACATATTTGATTTTGTTTTCATGAAGGAGCTTGTAGGCGGTAGGTTTACTAATTCCTCCAAGCATATGACATAATGTTTCTACATCAACAACATCTGGATAATCTTTGAATAGTGGGCAGTGCTGAGGATTAATCATCGTTCTAAACCTCTCTTTCGTATTGGCGTTATGCCTAAACTGATTGAAATCTTCTTATTAATAATGTTCATGAATCTTGGAGGAACATCTCCAATATACTTATGTAATCTTGATTTATCAATGACTCGAATCTGTTCCAGCATGACAAATGAACGATTTCTAAGGCCTGTGCCATCAGGAAGATAATAGTGAGTAGGTAAACTGGGTTTGTTGGCAAATCTTGTTGTAATGCATGCCACAATGGTTGTAGGGCTATGTTTGTTGCCTACGTTGTTTTGTAGAACAAGAACAGGGCGTATGCCTGATTGTTCAGAACCAACACTTTTGTCTAAATCTGCTATATAGATTTGACCACGTTTGACTTTCATGAAATCACTCCTTTGTATGTATACCAGGAAGTTTTAAACTCCTGGTCATCATTATTAATCATTGTTTCAATTTATCCCTGATTACCCGAAACAAAAGGGAATACTATCATATTGAGTTTTGCATACTCATCACGGGAATTTCATCCCTGCGTGGTATCTCACGCAATCGCTATGCGAGTGTATCATTATCACCTTTAGAAGTCATGGCAGACAGTGCAAACTGTCCTTTGATCAAATGTTATATCGCTAGATTACAAATCATTACGGCGCATTTGTCATCGGCTCGTTCATAAAGGTTACGTTATGATAGTTGTGATTCAATTTTCAAAGAGCTATATAGTGAAGGCTTTCTATACCACTTCACTATATAGCCAGTGAGAAATACTAAAATGTGACACAAATTATAAATTATTTTTCATTTTTTTAATCTTTCTAAAAACTGTACGAACAGTAATA